>NZ_JBYCKN010000113.1:0-16752 GCF_057473405.1 Sulfobacillus sp. TH-112 | reverse complement strand
GGAGGAGAAATCGGCCGTCGCTTAGCTGTCCGTATTCAATGGCAGTCGAGTGGCTGGGTGTTGGGGGGAATCCTCGGCGGATACATTGATTCTCTGACCACACGGGCATTCCCCGACATGATGATGGGCTTGGGGATTTTCATGATAGTGCCGGCGATTGTGTTGATCCGCCTTCAGCCCCTTGCGAGCGAAATAACGCCGCGAGTGGCCGAATCCTATGAGCCGATGGGCAATATGCGTCGATTGGCGGTGTTGTTGGTACTGCCATTTTTCTTAGCGTATGCCGGGAACGAAGGGTTTTTCACGAATTTTGGCCTCTATCTCCATGCGGTTCACGTACCGACCAATTGGGTGGGATGGAGTTCGTCGATTAGTACGGGATTAGGGTGGATTATGGCGTCGAAAGTGGGGATCTGGTCAGATCGGTTTGGAGGGAAAGCGCTTTTAATGCGTGTGCTGGCCGTTTATACGGCGATGTACCTTATTATGTCGCTCTCCTCATCACAAATTGTAGTGGTGATTGCCTTTTCCTTGCCGCTTTATCCGCTCCTTAACGTAGGAATTCAACGCGCAGTCGCCGAGTCGTTACCTAGTCGAGAACATGGGGCAGCTATGGGAATCATAAATGGGGCCAGCGGTCTGGCCACGTTTGGGGGAAGTGCTCTGATGGGGTCGGCCAGTACCCTTTTCGGCCCCCATGCTATGCCCTGGACCGCGGCGATCTTAGTTTTTACCGGACTTTCCGCATCTGCAGTCATTTATCGACGATATCCTAGAGCGGGTCGCTCGTCTTAGTACGGGGGTAAATCCGTACGACGGCTGATATATGGGCTATAATAAAATAGGTCTACGAGGCTTTACCACGGTGGCCCATATGTACCAGAAAACGAGGGGGGATTTGATGAGTTGGCATCCACATCGCAATCGAGGACATCAATCCGATGAGGTGAATATTAATCCGCTTTTTGCACGGCATGGAGAGTCCAGTGTGCCGCGGTATAAGGTGCCTGACCAGGGACTGTTGCCCGAAACGGCATACCAAATTGTGCACGATGAGTTAGCACTTGACGGTAATGCACGGCTTAACTTGGCTACCTTTGTCGGCACCTGGATGGAGCCACAGGCACAAAAGATCTACGCCGAAACGGCCGACAAGAACATGATTGATAAGGACGAGTACCCTCAAACGGCCGCCATTGAGGACCGTTGTATTCGTATGATGGCGGATTTGTGGAATGCGCCTGAAGCGAAAGATGCAGTGGGTGTCTCGACAACCGGCTCCTCCGAGGCTTGCATGCTCGGCGGACTTGCTTTGAAACGGCGATGGCAAAACATGCGCCGCGGTCAAGGGAAGTCGACCGAGCATCCTAACATCGTGTTTAGTTCTGCCGTGCAGGTAGTCTGGGAGAAATTCGCGAATTACTTTGAGGTTGAGGCACGGTACGTGGATGTTACTCCTGAACGGCCATATCTGACGGCCGAAGGGGTATTGGAAGCAGTGGACGAAAATACCATCGGGGTGGTGCCAGTATTGGGTGTGACCTACACCGGCGTCTATGAGCCCGTGAAGGAGATTGCTACCGCCTTAGATGACCTACAAAAGCGAACCGGGTTAGATATTCCTATCCACGTAGATGCGGCCTCGGGTGGCTTCGTTGCGCCGTTTTTACAACCCGATCTAGAGTGGGATTTCCGCATTGACCGTGTGCACTCGATTAATACCTCGGGACACAAGTATGGACTGGTGTATCCTGGCTTAGGATGGGCGATCTGGCGTAGTCACGAAGTGCTGCCCAAGGAATTGGTCTTTGAGGTGTCGTACTTGGGGGGGAGTATGCCGACCTTTGGGTTGAACTTTTCACGCCCCGGTGCTCAGGTGTTATTGCAGTATTACAACTTCTTGCGTTTAGGACGCGAAGGCTACTATGAGGTGCAGAAGGCATGTCAAGAGGTCGCCCATTTTTTGGCGCATAAAATTGATAAGATGGCCCCGTTCGACATATTGACCGACGGCTCCGATATCCCGGTTTTTGCCTGGCGTATGAAGTCTAGCTATAAAGCCCATTGGGATTTGCACGATCTGTCGCATGTGATGCGTGAACGAGGATGGCAGGTGCCCGCCTATCCACTTCCTCCGACGATGGAGGATATAACTATCATGCGGGTAGTGGTACGCAACAGCTTTTCCATGGATATGGCGCATCTTTTTCTTGATGACTTTACCCGAGCGGTAGAGCATTTAGAAAGTCTGGATGCCCCTTATCCCAAGGGCGTTCGACAGTCTAAGCCTTTTCATCACTAAGAATTGAGTATAAGAGGTCCTTCGATATGGAGGGCCTCTTTTTCATTCCATGATGTTGATGCGAGATGAGGGAAGATGGTGATACAGGCCTGAACCGGAACACTTCAGTTGTGTCGGAATGATCGATGCCCAGATGGCGGAGTGTAGGGGACAAAAACAGTTGTCGGTCATGAGGAGGCCGAACGATATGGGCACTTTCGCATGACAAATTGCTTGCCGACCGATGTCTACTGCACCACTGGGCCACCGCTATCTGATACAAATAAGACCTCCTATTCAGAAGGGCTAGCCATCCTCCGCTTCTACTCTATACTTTTGGCATAGGGGATGAGTTCATGGAGGTTCATGACAATTTGTACCAGGCTATCGTGCATCGCTCTCATCAGTATGACGGGATGATTTTTATCGGTATTCGCACAACGCGCATAGTCTGTCTCCCGTCATGTCGCTCCCGGATACCGAAGCGAGCGAATATTGAGCCATTTGCGACGTTGAACGAGGCGCTTCAACACGGTTATCGTCCCTGTAAACGATGTCGGCCCGAGGGACAAATTCATCCCAGTACGGCGTTGACACAGGATGTCGTGCGTCTAGTACTGAGCGAATTCCCGCGGCGATTAACCTTATCGGAGGTCGCCCAGCGGCTCAATGTGAGTGCTCGTCATATTTCTCGAACGTTGCAGCGTGATCAGCAGATAAGTTATCGCGAGTGCCGAAATGGCATTTGGGAGCACCAAGCCCGGATTTTGCTTGCTAACGAAGACGAGACCATTGTGGCGGTGGCGTCCAAATTACAGATGACCCCTTCGTATTTCGCGAGGTGGTTTGTCAAGCGATCGGGTATGACGCCTACACAGTTCCGGAATCAGCCGACTCATGAGGAGACGCCTATATGAATTCACTGTTTAGCTATGATGTTCGATGGGGCGATGACGCCTTTCGTTTAGTGGGCACCCCAAGTGCGCTCACGCAAATTCTTCTACCCAATCAAGTCCAGGAAAAAAGTGCCTGGCCTGACCACCCGAGTCTGGCGTTATGGGGCCGTGAGGTGGAGGAATATTGTGCCGGGATGCGTGTGACGTGGTCCATACCACTACGCTTTGTGGGAACAACTTTTCAATGTTCGGTATGGACCGCGTTGCAGCAGATCCCCTATGGGCATACCTGCAGCTATGGGGAGGTCGCAGAAATGATTGGGCGTCCTCGGGCCATTCGGGCGGTTGCCCACGCCATTGGTCAAAATCCACTGCCAATTGTGGTTCCCTGCCATCGGGTCATTGGCGCCAATGGCACATTGACTGGATTTCGAGGAGGGCTCCCTCTCAAGGCCCGGTTACTCCAACTCGAGGGAGTGTCCGGTCTGAAGTGGTAAAGCACGTGAAATAGTGTGTCTAAAAAGGCTCTTTATGCAGTGCGTCGTCAGTGTCTAATGAGGAAAATGTCATTAATCTGTGATTTGACCATCCAGACTGTCCACGGATGAGAAAAAAGCTTGGACGGTATGCTATGATTACTGACAAATATTCCCCGAATCTGGCAATGCATCACTCGGGCAAGTGAGGAGGAAAAAGATGGCCGACCGCATTGTCGTTATTGGTGGCGGGTATGCTGGACTGGCATGTATAGGAGAAGTAAGACATCTCAGTAATCATGAAATTGTGTTAGTGGATCCCGGTGATAGTCATGAACTGATTCCTGAACTGCCGGAAGCCCTACGCGAACACGATCCGATTGAAGAGCACGTAGTGGAGTTTGATGAGATTTTTTCGGGCACCTCGATTCGTCATCTTAAAGACGGTGCTGTGGGGATTAACTCTAAAGAACGCATTGTGAGACTGGCAAGTGGTGAAACCATGCCCTATGATTGGCTGGTTCTTTCTCCGGGAACCGTGACCAGTTATCCCCCTATTCCGGGATTGCAAGACTTAGCCCTGCCGCTGAGGAACGCCCATGATACGCGAGTGATTAAGTCTAAGCTCAGCTATGTGGCGCATCAACGTATTGTCATCGTTGGAGGTGGACTCACTGGGACAGAAGTGGCTGGCATCTTGGCTCCTGACCATGATGTCTGGCTCATTGAGGGGATGAAACGACTGCTCCCGGGTTTGGGATCAGGGCTTGCGACTTATGCACGTAAGCAATTGTCAGAGGCCGGGGTGCAAGTGTTGCTTGGACAAAAGTTAGTTCGTGTTGAGGGGCATACGTTAAAACTTGAGCGCGATGAAATCCAATATGATGTGCTGATTTGGGCTGGAGGTATTCGGGCTCCGCAATGGTTGAAAGAGACCGATCTGCCCTTAGACACTCACGGATATCCCGTGGTGAGTCCTGAGGGCCGAGTGTCCGAGCGTGTGTTTGCCGCTGGGGACGTCTGGCGTGTAAAGAATGGCCATCAAGAGATTCCGCAAACAGCGCAGCTCGCATCCTTAGCAGGACATTACGTAGGCGAAGCGTTGACGCGTGCTATACGTGGCGAAAAATTGCCAGACCCCTTTAAACCGCGCATTCGAGGAATGCTAATTTCTCTCGATCCGGGTCGGGGTGTAGGGTGGGTTATTCGTGGGGGCATTCCGGTTCGCGGAAGCTCAGCGCGAACATTGAAAGCATTGTCGTTCCAACAATATCGTCTCAAATTATCCCGTGCCTTTGGTAAAGGGTGGCCTTTTTAGGCCACCTGTCTCTTCGTCACTGGAGTGCTGTCATGAGAGCAATGAGAGCCGCATGCGTGGGGGCGTTTAATCCGAGTTTTTGCGCTTCAGCTACGATGTAGCCGTTAATGGCAGCAATCTCGGTTGGTTGACCATCCAGAACATCTTGGAGCATAGACGACCGATTGGCACTTGTGGCCTCGATCAGTTGAACCACACGAAGTGACATGTCCTCAGGAAGCGCTATGCCCTTGCGAATGGCCACCTGCATGCCTTCACGTAATAGAGGGATGCGCAGATTAAATATCGGCATCGAGGCCAATGCCCCATTGGAGCAGCCGGCAATAGCCGTGAGCGGGTTAATGACGCTGTTTTGGAGAAGCTTTTGCCAGCGCATTGAGCGCATCTGGTCGGAGGGGAGCCATTCAATGCTTCCCTCACCGGGATGCGCCCACTGGCGAAACCATTCTAGTCGTGCATCGGAAAGAATCGGAAGGGCAGTGATTCCGTGACTCTTTATCGCGATCTCTGGTTCACTGCCGTCTAAATCGTGACGAGAGACCGCGGTGGTAGTGGTGCCAAGACAGAGCGTCAAATGTTGTAGGTGCGCAAGAGAGTTTTCTTGTCCCATGCCATTCATCGTGGAAATTACTAAGGCATGCGGGGCAAATTGTTCGATCCAGTGAGCGGCAGCATCAATCGTTCGCCACTTAACGGAGAGAATAACAATGTTGGGCGTTTTGGCAGGCGTGGCGTGCCAATGATAATACGAGGGATGAATTACGCTACGACGCGAATCGTCCCAGACTGCATACGGTGAAGACACCGTTCCTACGATGAACGGGTTAAGATGCTGCAGTTGATATGCCCAATAGCGACCCATCGATCCGGTACCTAAAATCGCAATGGTCAATCCTGCTGCATTTGACTCCAAAACGCTTGCCACTCCTTTTCTGGCACATGGTAACTATGAGCATCATCAGGAAATGCATGGGAGCGGACATCATTTTGATAGGCTTGTAATCCTCCTAAAATGGTGGATCGAACGTCAGCAAAGGGTTTGGCAAATTTAGGATAGTTGGACGTGAGGCCAAGACAATCATAAAAGACTAAGACTTGACCATCCGTCCCATTACCCGCTCCAATGCCGATGGTGGGGACCGAGATGACTTGCGTGACGTAACTCGCTACGCGGTCAGGAATGCCTTCCAGCACCAGGGCAGATATACCGTGATCGGCTAGACGCTTCGCGTCGTCGACCAACGTCTGGATCGCGGTTTGGGTGCGCGCTTGAACACGATAGCCGCCCATCGAGTGTACGCTTTGCGGGGTGAGGCCCAGATGGCCGATGACAGGAATGTCAGCACGTACGAGCGCATCAACCGCATCAATAACCTTTTCTCCCCCTTCCAGCTTGACTCCATCGGCGAGTGCTTGTTGCATGAGTTGGCCGGCACTATCCAGTGCTTTGTCCACAGTCGCAAAGGTCAGAAACGGCAAATCTACTACCATCATGGTGTTGGGAGCGCCTCTACGGACCAGTTGCGCGTGATAGAGCATATTATCGAGGGTTACTGGAATGGTGGAATTGTACCCCATCACGGTGGTGCCGACTGAGTCACCAACCAGAATCACATCAATTCCCGATTCCTCAGCAAGTTGCGCTTGATTGTAATCGTAGGCAGTGAGCCATACCAAGGGAGTCTCTCCTTTGGTATGACGTAATCTTTGCGCTGTCATTCGTTCTGCCATATGAGGTATCCTTCCTTTTTACCAAGGTCAACAAAGGGGTAGACCGTCCAAATGAACCTCGGATCTTTTGTATGACGCGTTCTCACCTTTCGTTCCGTTAGATTAGATGGTAGCATATAACTGATGAAAAATTGGATGAGCTGGGAGTATTTTTCGTTCCCGCTAGTTTATCCTGGCGTGAAGAAATAAAGTCCTGGTTAGCTTTGGAGGGATGGTCTTGAACTTTGATTTAACCGAAGACGAAGTAATGATTCGCCAGACCGTGCGAGATTTTGCCGAACGGGTCGTATCACCGGGAGCTGCAGAGCGCGATGAAAAATCCGAGTTTTCCTTTGATTTGATGCATCAAATGGGGGAACTCGGTTTTTTTGGTATTCCCTTTTCTGAAGAGTGGGGAGGGTCCGGCGGGAATACCGTTAGTTATGCACTGGCAGTCGAAGAAATTAGTCGGGTGGACGCCTCGCTTGGTCTCGGGTTTGCGGCACATGTGTCGTTAGGATGTTCCCCTCTCTATTTTTTTGGTAGTCAGTCACAAAAGCAAGAGTACCTTACGCGGGCCATTGACGGGACCTATTTAGCCGCTTTTGGTCTTACGGAACCCGGTGCGGGATCGGACGCAGGTGGGACTACGACCTTTGCAGAACAGGACGGAGACGAGTGGGTCATTAGTGGTGAGAAATGCTATATCACGAATGCCGGGCATTCAGGATATATCGTGGCTACCGCGAGAACATCGCGAGAACATCGCAAGATCTCCGCATTTATTATCCCTCGACAGCAAGAAGGAGTGAGTGTGCGGTGCGCTTATCAGAAGTTGGGTATGCGGTCATCAGAAACCTGCGAGATTCACTTTGATCAGGTACGGATTCCTCATGACTATTTATTAGGGGAAGAAGGAAAAGGGTTACATCAGTTTCTCGACATCTTGGATGGTGGTCGAATTAGTATTGGAGCACTGAGTGTCGGAGTGGCTCAAGCAGCATTAGATTCTTCTCTCGCATATGCTCGGGAGCGGCAGCAATTTGGTCGGGCGATAGGGGAATTTCAAGCCATCTCATTTAAATTGGCCGATATGGCGATGGAAGTGGAAATGGCTCGGACATTGGTTTTGAAGGCAGCATGGCTTAAAGATCAGCATCGACCCTATGCCAAAGAAGCGGCCATGGCGAAACTATTTGCTTCCGAAGCCGCGATGCGGGCATCAAATCAAGCGGTGCAAATTCACGGTGGGGCGGGCTATATGAAGGATTTCCCCGTGGAACGTTATCTTCGTGATGCGAAGTTGCTAGAGATTGGCGAAGGTACTTCTGAAGTTCAGCGGCTCGTTATTGCACGTCAGTTGGGATTTGAGGTTCGGTAGATGGCGAACGCTTGGTATCGTGAAGTCCCGCGACCATTGACGTGGGAGGGGTGTCGCGAAGCGTGGTCCTTAGGCGAAGTTGTACGCCTAGATTGGAGAAGCGTGGGTGCTCTACGCGATGTCCCTTTGCCCCAAGGGTGGGCTTATATCGTGTCGCCGGAGGTCTTGACGCGCCCAGTGGTCGTTGGACCGACTCATGCGGGACGATTGTTGGCGTTTTCGTCTCGCTCCCTCAATGCCGCACTAAGAGTCTGGGACGCCTACGACCTCGGTGCGATGGCGAGTCCTCAGTGGTATGTTCGCTGGCTCAATGGGGTGTCGTCGGGTCAGTTTAATGGGTATCCATCGCCCTACGGTGTTCGTGGCATTACGTTAATGGATTGTGGTGATTTTCAGGTGTTGTTTTGCCCTGAAGTTCTTGGGCCTCTCGGTCGCATTGATCGCAATGGCTCACTAGTATTTAGTGAAGAGCTTGATGTGCGTTATGGTCATGACGGGCTCTTTCTGCGAGGCCCACAATTGCCGGATGGGTATTGGAACGCCGGCGCGATCGTACCGGCACCTAGCGACGGCGGATGGTGGTTCCTCTCTTTAAGAGAGGATTTGAGACATTGGAGTCCGATGCCCTCTTAGGATTGGGGAGAGGACGCATTAACATCTATGTGAGGAGGAGAAATTCTAATGAGTGCGATTGTGGCGAGTCTAGCGGGGACGGTCTTTAAAGTTCTGGTAAAGCCTGGCGATTCCATCACCGCTGGACAGGAAGTGGTGGTGATGGAATCCATGAAGATGGAGATCCCGATTGAGGCGGACGTAGATGGCATTGTCCAAGAAGTTACTGCGCATGAAGGGGACTTCGTCAACGAAGGAGACCCCTTAGTGATTTTAGTATAGAGGACACTTTGGTGGTGAAGGAGCGACATGAGTGAAAGCTGAAGAACTGAAGCGCCTCAGAGAGGATGTTAAGCTCGGGGGCCCTGAAAAGTATCGGATACGATTGCAGGACGAAGGAAAACTTCCGGTTCGCGAGCGTCTGGCCCGGTTACTTGATCCTGGGTGGGTGGAAGACGGCCTATTAGCCAATAATCGAGAGCAGGGCTTGTCGGCCGATGGTGTGGTGACGGTTACTGGAAGCATTGATGGGCGAACCGTGGTGGTGATGGCGAATGATCCCACCGTGAAAGCGGGTTCTTGGGGATCGCGAACCGTGGAAAAAATAGTGCGGATTCAAGAGAAAGCACTAGATCTGAATTGCCCGATATTTTATTTAGTGGATTCTGCTGGCGCGCGGATTACGGATCAAGTGGAAATGTTTCCTGGCAGGCGGGGCGCGGGCAGGATTTTTTATAACCAAATTAAACTATCGGGCCGAGTCCCACAAATTTGTCTTTTGTTTGGCCCGAGTGCCGCTGGCGGGGCGTATATTCCCGCTTTTACTGACATTGTCATTATGGTCGAAAAGAACGCTTCAATGTATTTGGGTTCGCCAAGAATGGCCGAAATGGTCATTGGGGAAAAAGTGTCTTTGGAAGAAATGGGAGGAGCCCGCATGCACTGCACCGTGAGTGGCGTAGGGGACCTCCTCGCCAGCACGGAAGACGAAGCTATCCGTTTGGGGCGTACATATTTTCGGTATATGCCGGATAATTTTGAGAAACGCCCGGTTTCAGCAGAACCTCGGGTGCCGGTGAGTCAAAATTGGGAGCGGGTGATTCCCGACAATCAGAATGTCCCGTTTGATATGCATCGGGTGATTGAACGCTTGATTGATGAGGACAGTTGGTTTCCCATAAAACCGCTCTTTGCTCAGGAAATTTTGACCGGATTAGCCCGCATCAATGGACGAGCGATCGGGATTGTCGCTAATCAGTCGAAGATTAAGGGCGGCGTTTTGTTTGTCGATAGTGCAGACAAGGCTACTCGGTTCATCAATCTCTGCGATGCATTTAATATTCCCTTACTATTTTTGGCGGATGTGCCTGGTTTCATGATTGGTACCAAAGTGGAGCGAGAAGGAATAATTCGACATGGAGCCAAACTCATTGCCGCGGTCTCGGAAGCGACGGTGCCTAAAATCAGCGTGATTGTCCGAAAGGCCTATGGCGCAGGCCTTTATGCGATGGCGGGTCCCGCATTTGGCTCTGACGTCAATATTGCCTTGCCGACCGCTCAAATTGCCGTCATGGGACCGGAAGCGGCCGTGAATGCGGTCTATTTTAATCATATTCAGGAACTCGAAGGTGAGGAAAAACGAACTTTTGTGCAGCAAAAGCAGCAAGAGTATCGTGAGGATATTGACATTGCTCGCCTAGCATCAGAACTTATTGTGGACGAAGTCATTTTGCCAGAGAATCTTCGGGACGAGGTAGCTCGCCGGCTTACCCTATATGAAAATAAGAACCGCGAATTTAGCCGACGACGTCACCCTGTGACACCGGTTTAAAGGGGGAAGAGTGGTCATGTTAGAGAGATCGGATTTACCTGAACGAGTCGAAATAAAAGATGTGTCTCCTCGCGATGGACTGCAGGCCGAATCTAAGGTATTAAGCGTGGATGAGCGCGTGCAGCTAGTGAACCAGTTAACCGCTGTCGGGGTGCCTCATATTGAGGCGACATCATTTGTGAGTCCCAAGTGGTTGCCGCAGATGGCAGGCGCGGAAGAGGTTATGGCTCGTATTGAACGGAAACCCGGCGTTACGTATGCGGTATTGGTGCCTAATCCTAAAGGTGCGGAGCGGGCGCTTTCCACTAAGCCGGATGAAATCACGGTATTTTTATCGGCCAGCGAAACGCATAATTATAAAAATGTGCACTGTTCGATTTCAGACTCGCTGGCAGGGTTTCATCGCATCTGCGACATGGCACGAGGAGAAGGTGTGCCGGTAAGCGCGGTGATTGTGACCTCGTTTGGGTGCCCCTATGAAGGACGGGTGCCGGTTAATGCGGTGCTTGACCTTGCGGCGCGGTTGGAAAGTATGGGAATTGCCGATATTACTTTGGGCGATACGGTTGGCGTAGCCAATCCCTTACAGGTGGCCGAAATGGTGCATTCATTTCGCATGAACGCCCCAATGGTTCGATTAGGACTTCATTTTCATGATAATCGCGGGACGGCACTGGCAAATTTATTAGCGGGATTGGTAGCGGGCTGTATCAGATTTGAAACCGCACTAGGAGGCATTGGAGGCTCCCCTTTTTCTCCTGGAGCCGGGGGTAATCTTTCTACCGAGGATGCGGTATATACTCTACAGGAGATGGGAGTGAAGACCGGTATTGATTTGGCACGTTTGTTGACGGTTACGCGATTTTTGGAACAAGCAATTGGACATGCGGTACCGTCACGTGTCTTTCAAGCTGGGGGACGAATGATTCCAGTAGGTATTGAGGGCACACTCCATGAATAATGTGACGGTGCATCAGGGAACCATCGCTACGGTGATGATTAATCGTCCGGAAGTGCGTAATGCTCTTAATTCCGAAACCATTGAAGAACTGTTGGCCACTTTTTCCCATTTGGCTTCCGACCCGGAGGTGGAGGTTGTCATCTTGACCGCGGCGGGAGAACGCGCCTTTTGTGCTGGCGCCGATTTGGCTGAAGTCGGTCGGATTACCACCATGGAGGAGGCGCGTGCTTACTTTGGAAAAATGGCTCAGTTGATTGCGGCGATTGAGCAAATGCCGCAGCCGGTAATCGGAGCCGTGTTTGGTTATACGCTGGCTGGGGGAATGGGGCTTGCGGCGGCCGTGGACTTATTAGTGGCCGCAGAGGATACGCAATTTGGGTTACCCGAAGTGAAGGTGGGTCTCTATCCCATGGTGGTAACGGCACCTATTACCCGTTTGATTGGAGCGCGACGGACGCTCGAGCTGGGATTGACAGGACGAATCATTAATGCGGAGACAGCGGAGTCTTGGGGGCTCATCAATCGACTAGTCCCCAAGGAGCACCTCAATCAGACTGCACAAGAAATGGCTAGTGAAATTCGTAGTGGGAGTACCATTATTGCCAAATTGGGTAAAGAGGGATGGCGTCTCGCGCAGTCAGGGACGGTGGATGAGGCGATGGAGAATCTGAGAAATTTGGTAGCTTTGGTGGCATTATCGGAGGATTCCCGCGAGGGGGTTAGCGCGTTTCTAGAAAAGCGGGCTCCGCAGTGGCCATCGCGTACTAAGGTATACAAAGGGGGGTAGCGATGGTTGCCAGCATTTATTGAATTCGATCAGGTATCAAAGCATTTTGGAGCTCGTGCAGCAGTAGATCACGTGTCATTTACCCTTCATGGGGGTGAAGCTATCGCTCTTTTGGGACCAAATGGTGCCGGTAAAACTACTAGTATTCAAATGATGTTAGGATTGTTGCGGCCTAGTGTGGGCAAGGTGAAGCTTTTTGGGCACGATCCGGCGGATCCTCAGAGTCATGAACGTATTGGGGTGGTATTGCAAAATGTGAGCGTTCCTGAACGACTGCGCGTACGGGAATGCCTTAATTTGTTTCGCGGATTCTATACGACACCACGATCCTTAGAGGAACTGTTGCATCTTTCAGGGTTGGAGGAGGATGCCAATGCGATGGCCCATCTTTTGTCTGGGGGAAAGACGCGTCGTCTGCAATTTGCTTTAGCTATGACAGGTAATCCCGATGTGCTGTTTCTTGATGAGCCGACGGTGGGAATGGATGTCGGGTCTAAGAGGCATTTTTGGGATGCTTTAAGGAGCTTTGTCGGGGCAGGTCATTCACTGATTCTGACGACACATGATCTTAAAGAGGCTGATCTCATTACAGATCGTATTATGGTGATGAATCATGGCAAAGTCGTGGCCGACGCTCCTCCGGAACAGATTAAGATGCAATTTGGGGGGCGTGAAGTACGATTTGTGACCGATGACACGGTTTTCATTGACGAGATTAAGCGATGGCCGGAGGTACTAGATGTGCAGATAGCGGGGAGACAAGTATCGGTGTTAACCGCTGATTCCGATGCGACGTTAAAAGCAATTTTTGTTCAGGGGCGTGCGGTGCGCGATGTGGAGGTCACGGGTGGCGGATTGGAAGACGCTTTTTTTCGCCTTACCCAGCATCATGGGTCTGTGACATGAGACCATTATGGTCCCATGTTAAGGCCGATCTCTTGAGAACGATTCGTGATCGGCAGTTTTTTGTGTTCACGTTGTTAATGCCCGTGGGATTCTATCTCATTTTTATCCATATAGTGCCGACCAGTGCGGTATCTATTGCAGGGACAGACTGGCGCGCATATTTTATGGTGTCTATGGCAAGCTTTGGCGTGGTGGGAGCGTCGGTCAGTACTTTGGGAGTGCGTCTCTCCATGGAAAGAAAAAGTGGGTGGGTGCGGTGGCTACGAACGACGCCGCTATCGTCGACTGGGTATGCTTTGAGTAAAGTTCTCACTCAACTCGCACTATCTCTGATGATTGTCATTGTGGTCTTTGTGGTTGCCTATGGAAATCAACATGTGACGCTTCCTGCCGTGCGTTGGTTGGAGATTATTCTCTGGATTTGGGTAGGATCGATACCTTTTGCTGCGATTGGCGTACTGATTGGCATGACCGGTAACGCCGCTCAGGTTTTGGGAACATTGGCCTACTTGGGGCTGTCATTTTTAGGAGGATTGTGGACACCAATTGACGTATTGCCCAAAGTGATGCAAGACATCGCTCGGGTGATGCCGACCTACCGGTATGCCGATCCGGCCTGGAACCTTTTAGAAGGGAAGCCGATTCCGTTAGTCGACGTCGGTATTCTTTTAGCCTATACGATTATATTTGTGGGATTGGCGGCATGGGTGCAGCGACGACTCGACGCACGACCTAATGGAAATTAGCGAGATACTTTGTTGCTTTTTCGCGATAAAGAGAGTATGAGTGATATTATGGCAAGAAAGGTGGGGAATAGATGTCTTCGATGCAAGTACAAATTCAAGAAGCGCTCGGCGTAAAGCCTGTTATTGATGTAGAACAAGAAATTGCAGACCGTATTGCTTTTATTCAACAATACCTTTACTATGCGTCGGCAAGCACGCTGGTATTAGGCATTTCGGGTGGGCAGGATTCGAGTTTGTGCGGACGGCTATGTCAATTGGCGGTCGAGGGATTGCGAGCACAAGGAAAAACACCATATATGTTTATCGCGTTGCGGTTGCCCTATGGGAAACAAGTGGATGAAGAGGATGCACAGCGAGCCTTGACATTTATTCGCCCAGATAAGTCATACGTGGTGAATATTCGTCCGGCTGTGGAAGCGGCGGCGAAGAGTTTTGAAGAGGCGACAGGAGAGATGATGAGCGATTTTAATCGCGGAAACCAAAAGGCTCAGGAACGCATGGCCGTGCAATATCGGTTTGCGACGGGCTATAAGGGGATAGTGGTGGGAACGGACCATGCAGCCGAAGCCGTGACCGGGTTCTTCACGAAGTACGGGGATGGGGGGGTCGATATTACACCTCTTTCGGGACTCACTAAGCGACAAGGACGTGAGCTTCTAAAATTTTTAGGAGCGGATTCAGCGATTTACATGAAAGCGCCCACAGCAGATTTATTGGATGCTATCCCCGGCCAATTAGATGAAACGGAACTTGGCCTCACTTACGAACAAATCGATAACTATTTAGAGGGGCAGTCGGTGGATGCGAGTGTCGCAGCAAAGATTGAGCAACGATATATTATCACGGAACATAAGCGGCATTTACCGGTGACCCCTTTCGACAGTTGGTGGAAGAAATAGCGTTTGGCGCCATCGCGAAGGCGCATTGTCATTATTCATGACGAGAACGTGTCTGGCTAACGGTGAAGGGCTTGTCTCGTTGCACCAGTCCGGGCCAGATGCGTGGCCAAGCACTGGATAACGTGGCAAAAGATGCCATTCATCTGAACTGGGCATTCCCGTAATTGATTCTAGGAAACGATTGCTCAAGTCGCGAAGGTCAATGGATGGCTATGCGATGACCTTAGCGTGCTGGCAACGGTTCTTAAGACAGTCGAGCATGCGTTAACACAACTGATGGTGGATCATCACGATAGCGGCCGGGGTGCTCGGCCTTTTTTGGTTTTTCTAGCACTATGGCGGATGGGGTAGCGGCACAATAACATGGTTTTTCATGGGGACAAATCCAGATCCAGATTAAGCGGTGTTTAAGAGAGAGGGGGGAGTATTTGGACATATCGTGGGCCGATGTGGTGGGGTCATGTAACCCGGGACTGTATAAAAACGTTTGCCATTTTCCTCCGATCGACCCCACTGGGGTCAAATTCCCCCATCGAGGCCAAGCGGCGCCTCGCAAGGCGCATGATTCCGTGCACGAGTGGGGTAAAGTTTTTTCAGCCAACCCCTTCAACCCCAATCAGAATGCGACCTCTAGCACAGCGCAAAAAGCTCTCACCCTTTTACTCGGTGATAGACATCGCATTCCTATGGCACTTGCGGATGCTAACAAACAAGACATTATCAGAACGCGACGAACATGTGGCAGAGCCAATTCGATAGACACGTCGTCCCTTTTGGAATTTGACCCATGGGAAGTTGGCGATGAGAAAATGGCATCACGTCGAAACAATGGGCTGCATAAGGTAAAGTAGGTCAATTTCGGTCTGGCTTAAGTCGTCAGGGTTTAGTCGTCACATGAATCATTTCAGACCACCTGATTGGGACGAATTCCGGATCGCACAAACGGCCTCTTATGCGACATCACCAATTTTGCAGAGAAACTTGCAGGTCGTCCCACACAAGTGGACTTCCCCACGCTCATCTACGGTGAATGCTTCCCTTCATGGACCAAAATACCCACCGTATACGCTATCGTCGACGGAATCAACACCACCCCGGCAATAGCAGTAAATTCTCGAGTTGTGACCGGGCGATGCGCGATGGCCATAAATAAACATAAAGCGCCGACCGGTGGCCAAGCCTTGGCAATGTAGTCTAGTATCCTGCATTCTCGCCGCTAAGTGGTGATGGCATGGTCAATCGCCTCGTTTAGGGAGATAGATAATCTTTTCTTAGTCAGATTATACTATTAAGTTTGCACCGCCCAGAGGTAATCACTGCGTGAATACGGTCTTACCTCGACATAATTATAGATTAACATCGGAATAGCCCGCGTAGGTTTCGCTTGGGGGATTCGGTGTGAAAGCAATCCATAGACATCCGCGATTATCAAGCAAGGAGGACAGATTATTGTTAAGCGTAATCCCAGCATATCCTGATATTGCTGCGGCTACTATGGATACTCCAGTACCTCCAGTAGGCCGCCCCAATTGCGCCACCCGCCGTACCTGCTACAATCTCACTTGAGGTCGATTGACTGAATTGAATATGCGTGTCGGCTAACTCAGCCATTGTTGTCGTCTCATCTGTGGAAATATCATAATAGCTATTATCCAGGTGACTGTATGCACTCGTGCTACTTGCTGAATAATAGACTAAATTATCAAAACATAGTCCCCCGAGGAAATGGTCCCCTGCCGGGGCCGGTATAACGCATAGAATTAGGCACGGAGCAGTTGTGAGAAGTCAGGCATGGGGACGAGTGCCGTATGCTCGATACAGGCACGGGGGAGAGGGGAAATGGATATTGAGGGATGGATGTTGATGCGACCAATAGAAAAACCTCCCGACGAGTCGAGAGGCCTCCGCTGGTGCAAGACAGAAATTGCTGCTTGCGTGACCCTGTTCC
>NZ_JBYCKN010000112.1:0-7428 GCF_057473405.1 Sulfobacillus sp. TH-112 | reverse complement strand
TATCAGTGACATCATGGTGGCCTTGGGAGCGACCATGGCTGAGGTTCGGCCTAAGGAAGCTGGTCGCTTGGTGGAGGCCACCATGGACGAATCTGATGCATTGGTCAGCACCATTCAGCAACTCGGTGATTGGGAGAGAACAGGTGTTCTGGCCTCTGTGAGTGAAGTGGCGGCATTAGTCGCGGCGCTTAAGGATAGTGCGACTCCGGCCATAGCGGAACGTCTAGCGGACCTGGCCGTGGGACTGGGACAGATCGCCGGCGAGGCAGGGCCGGGGATTAGAGAGACGGTAAAGTCAGTGGAAGCCCATGGGAATGCTTTGGCTGAAATGGTGGAGCAGTTGGGGATGTGGCGACAAGATGGTACTTGGGACACTCTCATGGAAATGGTGTCATTGCTACGTGGATTGCATGATTCCATTACCCCCCAAATTGTTGAACGTTCTGTGACCATTGCCACGATTGCTGCGCAATCGCTCAATGATGCGCTAGATTCGGGGCTTTTGGACCTAGGAGTACGGACGGCAGATGCCCTGGCTTTAGCACGGCGCGACGCGGCAAACGATCACTCGAAGATGTCGGCTACGGGGATCCTGCGCAGTCTCAAAGATCCTGAAATACAACGAGGTGTCAAAATTGTGATGGCGCTGTTGCGTCGATTGCCACAGGTCATTGATGGGTAATTTTCACTGTGAGGAGAATGGAGAGCGCCGCGGACTATTGCCTGCGGCGCTCTCGTGGTCTCTTGGGATACGGTCGGCACCTATGGGGCTCAATCTGGTCTCCTAGTACGAGGATCGCGAACATGCTAAATGTCTGCCTCTCGCGCTCCAAGGCGGTCGTGTTACCAGGCTAGGTCTCAGCGGCTTCGATATAGACATTTCGTGCGGCACCAAGACCAAAGAACGCCATGACGATGGTGACCACAACAAGTATGATTAAGGGTCCGATCCATGAATTAGAAGCACTGTAGAGAAGCCCGATGCTAAACGGGCCTACCGATGCCAGTAGGTAGCCGATAGATTGGGCCATTCCAGAGATTTGTGCGGAGACCTCATGATGATGAGTCCGCAGACTGAAGAATGCCAGAGCTAGACTAATGCTTGAACCTGCCCCAAAACCAATGAGAATGACCCAGAAAATCGACAAAAGTGCTCCCGAGGTGAGTAATAGTCCTAAATACCCTACTAAGAAGAATGCGCTTACCGCGACCACGTAACCACGTTGTTCAGCTCGCCGGCCAGCCAATATAGGCACGATGAACGTAGCTGGTAAGCTCACAATTTGCATCAATGACACGAGCCAACCCGCGGTCGCTAGGCTTAACCCGCGGTCATGTAAAAGACTGGGTAACCAAGCCACGTTGACATAAAAAAGAAAGGATTGTAATCCCATAAATAGAGTGATATACCAGGCGATGCGCGAACGCCAGAGGCCGCCTTGAGGGCGTGAATCTGGGATATGACGGTGTCGTAGCTGCGGGACCCAGACGATAAGGGCAATCACGGTGATAATCATCCAACTGGCCAGGGATCCGCGCCATCCCAGCCCCATCTGCCGAGAGAGAGGAATGCTGATGCCTGACGCTAGTCCGGCAAATACATTCATGATGGTAGTATATAGCCCGGTCATAAGGCCGATTTGGGTGGGGAAGTCTCGCTTCACGAGGCTGGGCAAGAGCACGTTCGCAATGGCTGCCCCTGCACCAACTAAGAACATGCCAATCAACAGCCAGGCTATGGAGCCTTCTGAACGGACTAGCGTGCCGATAAAGAGAACAATGAGTCCTAGGTATAAAGTTCGTTCAATGCCTAACTTTCGTGCCCACCGTGGCGCTAGTGGAGAAATCACGCCAAAGGCTAAGAGTGGTAAGGTAGTGAGGAGACCGGCGATGCTATTTTCTAATCCGGTTCCAGCGCGGATGGCCGAGATTAAAGGACCAACTCCGGTAATCGTGGGCCGCAGGTTGGCAGCCATGAGAATAATGGCGGCGATTAGAAGAATAGGTTGAGAACGAGATGTGGGTTGGGACAGCGTGGTCGCCTCCTTCAAACGGTGTAAACGACTCATTGTATATCAGAGCGTGGGCTTGACTCAATCATTTGATGAGGAGATCCGGAACTCATGAACGATACACCCATTTCACGCTCTCTCTATATTGTGGTCGCGGCCTACGCGGCGGGTTTAGCGGGGACCATGACTGAATTTATGGTCCCCCCAGTTATGCCGCTATTGCACCAACACTTTCACTCCCCACAGTCCATTGAGAGCCTCTTTATGGGCGCTTATGCCGCGATGACAATTCTTAGTGCCCTAGTGGCTGCGCGATTGATTCGCCGTTGGGGAACGACTCGCGTGGCGTGCCTAGGACTGGTTTGGCTTATGCTGGCCACCGGGGTGGAGTGGTACGGTTTTCGCATGCCGTCGGTAGCCGTATTTCTGATCGCACGGGCTGTGGCGGGTGTGGGATTTGGCTTAATTTCCGTGGCTGCTCCAGCGAAAATCGGATCCGAAGTACAGCATGACTTGGTGTCCACAGGGATGGGTATTTGGGCTACTTGGGTTCCCGTGGGCAGCCTGATTATGTTTTTAGTGGCTCCTCATCTGATGTCCGCAAACCGTATTGGGCCCCTTTTAATGCTTCAGTGCGCTGCAGATTTTGTGGCAGCATTGTTATTGGTCTTCACTGGTCTCGGTCCCATAGATCGCGAGAAGAAATCACTCACGCCTACAGGTCGCCCGCCGTGGCGCAAAGCGGTTATGGTCATCGCGATGGCCTTCGGATGCTTTACATTCGATATCTTTGCCTTCAATACTTGGCTTTCGACTTGGCTGACTCACGACTATCACTGGACGCTTGCCGTCGCTGGACTTGTTGGCGCTGCGGGCAGTTTATTCAGTGCTGGGGGGAATCTTTTAGGCGGCCTGGTGATGTCTCGCATGAAGCCGGCACTTTGGCTATTTATGGCAGTCTCTTTATTAATGGCCTTGGGATGGGGCGCGCTTTCGGTTCATAATGTCGTGCTCTCCCTCACCGTGATTCTAGTCGTCAATCTAGTAGGAGGACTCATTCCCACGTTGGTGTTTTTAAGTCCTAACTTAGTGGCGCAAACAGAACATGAAATTTCACGGGCAATGGGCTATATCATTGTCGGAGAAAATGCCGGCATCATTGTTGGCCCATGGGTATTTTCGCTCGTCATGGGCCATGAGACTCATTTTTCTCGTGCATTTATCCTACTGGGAATTGTTGCGTTGGGGATGGCGATCTTGATTGGTCAGTTCTTTGCCTTCGAGAGACCTGACTATGACACCGAATGAGGAGAAGAACGCGTCTCGTCTTTTGCAGACCCCCACATGAGGTTTCTTACCGCGTGTCCGAGAAAGGCTCCCGATAGAGACAGTAAAATTGCAAAACCCAATGTAAGCATAAAGACCAGGTATCCTTGATGCGTATATCCCATCATGGCTGCCGTCACGGTGGCAGCCCCGATGACGTTTTCATGCAGCGACTCCACCGTTAGGGGAAGCACCGTGCCGAAAAGTGCGATTAGGACAGCGCCTGCATATTGACGCCACCACGCTGAGACCCATAGCGTCCACAGTACGGCGACGATAAGGGGGCTATACCACCATCCAAGTGCCAGTCCGCCCCAGGTTGCGAGAATACCAAGGATGAGCACTCCTAATTGCTGAAGCAGTGGTCGTGTGATGTTCATGTGGGGTTCTGTCTCCTTTCAAAGCTTACGGAACGAGCGTCCAACGCACTAAGTGGCGATTGGCGATGATTCGAGTGATAGGTGTCATCGCATAATAGCGGCCATTCCACCAGTCGGGAATCTGATCTTGGTACCAAGGGGAGAGAGGATTCTCACTTTGTCCGCCGGGATAGACGCTTTCTGCAAAGGGTGGCGCCTTCGCTCCTTGCCAAGAGACAATCATGCGCCAACTCGGGCCAGCCTCTGATACCAGACCGCCATCGGCTGCATCCACCGTCCAAGAGTCACCGCTACTGGGACGAGGTCCGTAGCCTAATGCCGCCACTTGAGCTAGGGAGGGAAAATGACGAAAGTGCACACGACCCCACTGCCAATCTTGGGGATTTTTACCGAGACGATGCTGCAATAACGTGACAGTATTCCTCAATGCACTGACCATCACTTGTTGGGCAGTTCGGCGCGTTCCGTTGGGTAGAGAAAATGCTGGGTTTTCGGGATCATTGGCGGTCCACGCTTCAAGGTCATCGACCAGAGGATTTCCCACCTCTGTGGTGGTATTGAGAACGAGGTTGGGATCGATGTTGACCGGCACGTGGTCCGCTTTCCACCAGGGGCCGAAGGTACTTTTCATATATTGATTGATAAAAAACCACCAAATGGTGGCCCCTTGGGATTGGACGGTCATATTACCGTGAAATCGCGCAAGTTGAGCGACGGCAGCTTTTTCCTCGGGACTCAGGGTCGCATGTTGGAGAGCCTTTAACAGTTCCGGTACCATTTGGGTCGCGAGAACATCTTGAGTATTATTTTCGAGATGTTGGAAAAAGACCGGCGTGATATGTTTGGCACTTTTTAGCGTCTGATAGATTTTATCAGCGCGAAACCCGGTCGAAAAGAAATCCATGGTGGTCCCAATGTAGTATGGATAGCCATTGGTGACTTCCCGTTGATTGGCGGAAAATAGCAACCCAGATGGTGGATCATAGGACTGTGGCACTGCGCTATACGGAATGGTGCCAATAATCGCGTCGGAGCCATCGCCGGAGAGTGGCATCCAGGGGTGACCATGGGCCACTTCTGGATAGTAGCCTGCCGAGATGAGCCCAATATGATCATAACGGTCGGCATAAATGAAGTTTTGACTCGGTGCATGCCATAACGCGAGGGCTTTCTTAAATGCGGCATAATTTTGGGACTGAATAATGTCGAGCATGCTCTCGACGTCGGCAGACGGAAGAGCTCCCATCCAATCTACCGCATAGGTTTTGGATGACTGCGTCATCAGTGGTCCATCGACCGTCATCTGGACCGTAAGGGGAATGGGGAGATGTCCCTTCACGGGAATGAGGTAGTGCACTTCTTTCATGGCGCGCCAGGAACCCATGTACTTATATTGTCTCTTATTACGGGGATTTATGGTTTCGCGATAAAACAAGGTGGCTTGATTTTGGACATTGGTGAGACTCCAAGCGATGTTGGCATTATGTCCAATCAGAATCATGGGTAGACCCGGAATGCTGACGCCGGAAAAGTGAAAATTTGGGGCGGTGCCCGCAATTTGATACCAGATAGAGGGAAGGGTCTGGTTCAAATGCGGATCACCAGCCATCATGGCTTGGCCGTTGGCTGTTTTCGATCCAGAGACGGCCCAGTTGTTGCTATCTGAAAAACTATGATGAAAGCTGTTCGTCACGTCGGCCAAGTCTTTGAGGGCGATGGTCGCCGCATGCGCGTCATTCAGTGACGCCGAAGCTTCGCCAGCAAGTGAGCGAGCTTGTCCGGGGAGAGCGTTATCCGGGACCCCTCCTGTGAGGTCATATGTAGTTTGAGACAATGTTTGTGACTCCATTGGGGCTAATGAGGTTTTCGTATAGGGGCCCAAGTCGTAAGGGTGTTGTACATTGGGTTCACTCACAGGGAAGTACTGCATAGTTCGCGTATAGGTCAATGACTTTGCTAAGATTCCGTACTCAATAGGGGCGGTGGTGTAGTCCAGATCCTGGGTCATGTCTCCTTGAATGACCAGGGAGTCGATGGGAGTCCAAAGCGCCGGGCGGTACCCTAATAGTTTAAACATGGCGGGGAGGGTTCCATGTTGCTCATCCGAGCGGATTACATCATTTACACCAACTGAGTAGGCTAAGAGTGCCGATCGCGAGGAAGAATTGAGGTGGACCCAATTGGCGCGCGCTGTGCGCAAAAGCCCCAACTGTAACTCGAATCGATCAGACGAGAGGGCTGCGGGACCAATGACTTGAGACAATAGCCCCTCGCCTTGTCGGCGCATGAGATCCATTTGGAAGAGGCGATTTCTAGCTTGCAAGTATCCAATGGTCAGGAAGAGATCGTGGTCAGTTTTTGCTTCAATATAAGTCGTTCCCTGGGCATTGTAGCGAATCTCGACGGACGAGGTCAGCCCCGGAACGGTGAGGGTTTGTGTGTGGGGGCGCAAGGCGGTCGAGGCCATGGTATAGACTCCTCTAGTTGGACTGAAGGCGGTGCCAAGCGGAGGGAGTGGCCCGAACCCGTTAATGCCAATGTGAATGACCAGGCCTGAGAGAAGAAGCGCGAGGACCAGAGAAATGATGGATCGAGTACGTATCATGGGAACCCCGTTTCCTAAGTTGAGCAATGAAATAATTGATTGATGGCAATATTCGCGAGAGTACTATCTTTTTCCTTCTGATTGCAAGGACATTTTTGAAAACGCCGCCGGCCCGAGATATTTCTCAGGACCTCGCGTAGAGGGAAGCAGGGGTGGAACGATCGCGAACACTAAGCACGACAACCAGGGCGATCGCAGACGCGACGAGGCTAATCCAGAACATAGCGCCGTACCATCCATGTTGCGCAGCAATGACCACACCGGCTAAAGGCGCTGCGACCAAGAGGCCTAGAGCTTGGGCGAGATTAGCTAAACCGTATAGGAATCCATGATAAAGTAAAGGGTCTGCGTGGACCGGAAGATTGTCCCGTAAAAGGTCGGTGCCCCACGGATAGCTGACCACTTGAATGCCGCCCCAGAAGATTCCTGCTACAAAGAGAATCACAAAGCCTGGCGTGACATGATGAATTAGAGTTCCCGTCCATCCAAGAATGCCGAACGCCGCGAGGCAGATGCTTAACACTCGTCGTGGAGACCGGGTCTTATAAATGCGGCCAAATTGGATTGAGGTCAGGATGGCAGAGAGCGTAAAGAGCGCCATGCCTAGCGCAGAATCGATGACGGTACCGTGCAAGGTATGTACCATGAATAGCGTAAAGAATGAGGCCATTGCCTCAAACGCTAACCACCATAGAAATTGCGCCACAAAATACTTGATCAAATTGGCGGAGAGAAAGGGCTTCATGGAGGGACGTGAAGGACGAGCAGTCCGGACGTGAGGGCTTTCTCGCACGGTAAGGCCGGTCACGGCTCCTCCAGCAATCATCAGTAGCGCGGTAATCATGAAGGCGCCTCCGTGGAGCTTTTCCCACAGGAGCGGGATAGGCAAAAAAGCGAGGAAGTTTCCCATTTGCCACCAGAAGTTCAAGAGACCGGAGGCTCTCCCCCAATTGATTGGCGCCACAATATCCGGCATCCAGGCTTGGTAGGGTGTCGGCGATGCCTGCTGGAAAAAATAGAAACTAAAGAGAAAGACAATCGCCAGATCCAGGGTATCGGCACTGGTAAACGCGATCCATAAGAGCCCCGCCATCGGCAGACAAAT
>NZ_JBYCKN010000111.1:0-19251 GCF_057473405.1 Sulfobacillus sp. TH-112 | reverse complement strand
TCGCGGAAGATGTCTACTGTGGTGCCTTCCTCAACCACTTTACCGGCATACATTACGGCGACTCGATCACACATTTCAGCCACGACCCCTAAGTCGTGAGTAATGAGCATAATGGCGGCGTGAAACTCGCTTTTAAGCTTTTTCATGAGTTCAAGAATCTGCGCCTGAATCGTCACATCCAACGCCGTGGTCGGCTCGTCCGCAATCAAGAGCTTAGGATTACAGGCCAACGCCATCGCGATCATAATACGTTGGCGCATACCACCTGAGAGTTGGTGGGGATATTCCCGGGCACGCCGCTCGGGTGCAGGGATTCCTACCAATCGCAACATTTCCACCGCACGATTAAATGCTTCTCTCTTGGTCACCTGTTGGTGCAACACCACCGACTCCGCAATTTGATCGCCGACCGTGTAAACCGGGTTCAATGAACTCATGGGTTCTTGAAATATCATCGCCATGTCATTACCCCGAATTTTGCGCATTTCATCGGGAGATTTCTTGAGCAGATGTTCTCCTTGGAACAGAATGTCGCCTCCCACAATACGTCCTGGGGGATTTGGCACAAGCCGCATAATTGATAAAGAGGTCACACTTTTACCACTACCCGATTCGCCCACGATTCCTAAGGTTTCTTCTTGATTAATGTAAAAACTAATGCCGTCAACCGAGGGCACGACCCCTTCATCGGTAAAAAAATGTGTTTGAAGATTATTGACCTCCAGCACGCGGTTTGCCACGGCGCTCGCTCCTTCCCGAAATCATCGAATGCTTCCATTCGATATCAGACTATCGAAAAATATAAAGAATTTAAGGTCGAGTGGGATACATGGTTCGACACCTCTTACCCATGTACACCATTATAGGGTCGTAGCCCTGTTGGGACAATGGATAAATTTAGCGTAATCGCTGTCAATGTGCCGTATATGCCACCGTATGATGCGTTAACCGACTTGACACAAATAATTTACCCGTGGTGATTCGCTAACCAAGACAAAAATTCCTCCTCGTTCATGACTGAAATTCCTAACTCTCGTCCACGCTCCAGTTTGGCACCAGCCTTTTCTCCATATATCACTGCCGTTGTATTCTGAGACACCGAACCTGTGACTTGCGCACCGAGCGATTGGAGCCGTTGCTCGGCCTCCTTGCGAGTCATCGATGTCAGCGTTCCCGTTAGTACCAACACCTGACCCTCTAAGGGCTTTAATGCCACTTCAGTGCGCGGTTCTTTAGTATTGACTCCTAAGGCAACCAACTGATCGAGAATTTTCATATTGTGCGGCTCGCGAAAAAATTGATACACGCTCTCTGCTGTCCGCGGCCCCACGTCAGGAACGGCCACCAAGGTCTCCACATCTGCGACTCGCAGCGCCTCGAGTGTCTCAAAGTATTGTGCCAAAGCCATCGCCCCCCGCTCACCGACAAAGCGAATCCCGAGTCCATAGAGAAGTCGCGATAATGGCTGGCCTTTGGATTTCTCAATACTCTGGTACAACTTTTCCGACGATAGATCGCCAAATCTCGGGAGAGTCCGAATATCATCAAAAGTGAGTCGGTAAATGTCTGCAATCGACGCGATTCGTTTTTCGGCCAAAAAGACATCCACCGTCTTTTCACCCAATCCTTCGATATCCATGGCATCGCGTGAAGCGAAATGAATGACCGATTCGCGCAATTGAGCGGGACAACTTAATCCTGCCGTGCACCGGTGCGCGGATTCACCCGGTATTCTTACCACGCTGGCACCACAGGCAGGACAACGATCCGGGAATTGAAAGCGCACACTGCCCTCAGCCCGCAATTTTGTTTCCACCCGCACCACTTCCGGAATAATTTCGCCGGCCTTCCTCACGAAGACCTGATCTCCAATCCGAACATCCAGTTCCCGCAAAATGTCTTCATTATGCAGCGACGCCCGACTCACGCGAGTGCCTGCCAAAAACACCGGATCGAGTTCGGCCGTCGGCGTCAGGGTTCCGGTACGCCCAACCGAAATCACGATATCACGTATCGTGGTCAAGGCTTCTTCCGGCGGAAATTTGTAGGCCATCGCCCATCGGGGTGCCGTGTGCGTCGCTCCTAGCAGATCGTGCCATGCCAGACGGTCCAGCTTCAGCACGAGTCCATCAATGTCAAAATCCAGATCCGGACGGTGGTTCTGAAATCGATCGATGAACTCTTTCACGTCTTGATTCGACCGACAGAGGTGCCAGTGATCTTCTACTGGCAATCCGGCCTCCTTTAGCCACGCTAATGCTTCGCTTTGGCGCGCTACGGGCCAATTGCCCTCGAGATCGCGAATCTCGTAGATGAACGCAGAAAGATTCCGCTCGGCGGTAATACGCGGATCGAGTTGACGCAGTGAGCCGGCCGCCGCATTGCGCGGATTAGCAAAAGGCACGAGGGACCGCGTCAGACGATCGCTGTTAAGCGCCTGAAACTGGCTTCGGGGCATATAAACTTCACCCCTAAACTGCCCTGAGAGGGGATAGCGCAATACTTTCGGGATGGCCTGAATTTCTCGGACATTCAGTGTCACATCCTCACCCACCGCGCCGTCTCCACGCGTCGCCGCGCGGAAAAGCGCTCCCTCCCGGTATTCCAAAATGACGCTCAGTCCGTCAATTTTTAACTCAGCGGTCCATTCTAACGCAGCATCGTCCGAAATTGATGCCCGAATGCGCAGAGCATAGGCTTCAAATTCTTCATACGAATGAAGATTCCCGAGGCTCAGTACGGGGCGCTCAAATTTCACTTGCTTAAAATCTCCCAGCGGCTTTCCCCCCACGGCCGTGGTCGGTGACGGTTCGCCTTCTGGCGTGGGTTCTAATGCCTCTAAGCGTTTAAGTTCAGCCACCAGTTGATCATATTCAGCGTCTGACACCTGCGGGGTATCCAACACATGGTACTGATAGCTATATTCCTTCACGACATCGCGCAATTGGGCAATCTTGATGCTAACCCCCTCAGGCGCCACTCGTTTCCATCTCCTCCCGTGTCAATTGAGCAAACTTGGCAAGAAATGACCGCACTCCACCCCCCGGAAACGCAATCGTCACCTCGCGCTCGTCCCCATCACCGCGCAGGGCCACAATGGTTCCCCATCCAAATCGTGGATGTCTGACACGTTCTCCGAGACTTAATCCTTCCATGCGATGATTCACTGCAGCCGTCGCACGATCTGGAGCTGCAATTCGTTCTCCGCGACCTAACAGGCTTTCCGGGACTTCTTTAAGAAAACGTGAGGCTGGATTGGCTGAAGTTCGGCCTAACATGGTACGTGTTTCCGCGCACGTTAAATGTAGCTCCTCTTCCGCCCGCGTCAATGCCACATACATCAGCCGCCGTTCTTCTTCAACGGTGCCGTCGTCCAACGACCGCATATGCGGAAAGACACCTTCCTCCAGACCCGCCACAATCACCACAGGAAATTCCAATCCCTTGGCACTATGCACCGTCATCAGCCATACCCCGCCGCCATCTTCATTGGTTTCATCCCAATCGGATACCAGAGACACCCATCCCAGAAATTCACCCAAGTCAGGCGTTCCCTGCTCGTCTTCAAAACGTTTGGCCTCCGAAATCAGTTCTCCAATGTTTTCTAGACGGTCGTCCGCCTCACGCGTCTTCTCTTGGCGCAATTGAATCATAATGCCACTCGATTCGGCAATGTGCCGTACCCGATCCGCCAAACCCACGTTAGACATGTCATAAAAGCTCTTCAGTAATTCCGCTAGTTCCCGTGACGCCCGACGCGCTTGCGCCGATAATCCCTCGATTAGGTCCGCTTCCCCTAGGGTATCCACTAAGGACTGACGATGCTCGTCGGCGTATTCCCGCAAACGCCTTTGTGCGACATCGCCAATGCCCCGACGAGGATAATTAATAATCCGCAACAGAGACAAGTCATCACTCGGATTGAAGACGACCCGCAAGTACGCCAACACGTCTTTGACTTCTTTGCGCTCATAAAATCGTTTACCGCCCACCAAACGATAGTTAATACCTGCTCGCGACATCGCCATTTCAAACGCTCTCGACTGGGCATTGGTGCGATAGAGTATAGCGCAATCTGACAACCGCCGACCCTGCCTAACCGCCTCGTGAATCACCTCAGCGGCATACCATGCTTCGCTTTCTTCGTCTGGGGCTCGATAGACACGAATTTTCTGTCCTGATGCTTTATTCGTGAAGAGTTCTTTCCCTAATCTTTCCTGATTATTTCTCACCACCGCATTTGCGGCGTCTAGTATGATTTGGGTCGAGCGATAATTTTCCTCCAGACGCACAATTTGCGCCCCAGGAAAATCGCGTTGAAACTCTAAGATGTTACGCATATCGGCGCCACGCCAGCCATAAATGGACTGGTCATCGTCACCCACAGCGCATAAATTCCCTTCGGGCCCCACCAGATGCCGCACAAATTGGTATTGGGCCATGTTGGTGTCTTGATATTCATCCACCAACACGTATCGAAAGCGTTCTTGATATTGCAAGCGGATTTCGGGTTTGGTCTCGAGTAGCGACACAGTTTGAAAGATTAAGTCGTCAAAGTCTAGGGCATTGAGGGCCTTTAACCGCCGCTGATACCGCTTGTACACCTCCAACACGCGCTCACCATAAAAGCTATGGTCTTCCCACTGTTCGGGAGACTGAAAACGATTTTTTGCACGACTGATGCCGTTAAGAAAGAGCGATGGCGGCCACTCTTTGTCGTCCCAGTTTAATTCCTTTACAATATCTCTCAGTAATGCCTTGGTATCGTCGGTATCATAGACCACAAATCGAGAATCATAACCGAGTTGTTGAATATTTTCCCTGAGAATCCGCACCGCCACGGAATGAAATGTGCCTACCCACATAAATCGACTCTCGGGCCCGATTAAGGCGCTAATACGGCTTTTCATTTCGCGTGCCGCTTTATTGGTAAAAGTAAACGCCAAAATTTGGCTGGGGTGAACTCCTTGGCTTTGAATAAGGTGTGCAATGCGATAGGTTAAGGTTCTTGTCTTGCCGCTACCCGCCCCCGCCAATACGAGTACCGGACCATCAATGGCAACACACGCCTGCCGTTGTGGATCGTTTAATTCATCAAGCAAATTCATTGAGGTTCCTCCCAGCTGTAATACCTCAATTATACCAGCATGGAGAACCCTAATGCCATGATTGATAGAGCAAGCCCGATGGGGGATAGCTGGGAAGCTTTCCGCTATAGCGCATTGGGTTCACCCGCGTATCAATCACCAGACCGAAAAAATCGTCATCGGGTTGATTCACTTGCTTCACACGATATCCTCTCTGCGTCCAAAGTGCCATCTGACCTTCAGCTAACGACGCGTGCTCAGCAACAATTTCCACATCCACCAAACAGTGCAACGACAATGGCGCACACCATACCGGGGCTCCCTGACGGAAGGTCTGGTCCAAGCGACCCGCTCCCTGGATAAAATGCCGTGCTAAGAGGCGCTCCCCCAACGCGTTCAACTCGTCCGCGGCTTGCTGGTACGGTTCGTCCCACGACCAAATCGTTAGCTGGCCACCGCTGATCGAAAATCCCCGCGGCGCTCCGTTATAAAAATAACCCAACTCCGTCATATATCCCGTGAGGTCCATATGTTATCTCCTCTCAATGCTTTATTATAGTAATGCATTAATATAATTATGCACCAAGCGCGAGGCATCGTCTAGATTGTCTTAAAAAAGTGATCGTTATGATCGTCGGCCCGGTGTACCGACCATTTTTAGGCCCAGTCATTCCCCAGAAAACTCGCATGGTGACAAGATGTCGAGGACATCGCGGGAACAGAGTGGCGTGGTGACCCGTGCCCCGCGACAGCGCGATTTAGAGATATCCAGCATCGCGTTTGTCTTAGCCTTGCATCACCTGATGTCTAGTGTCGGGCATGCCGTGGCCTAGTTCTTCTCGTCCAGCGATAGCGCAAGTTTCCCACTGGGCCGTGAGGCGATTCGATTTATAGTCACCACGAGATAAAAATTTTGGACTCGGATGGTCATCTCGACACCCGCGTTGTGGATAGTCAAGCCCTCCAGCGGGCGCCTAAGACGTGGTTACTCGACTTCATGACGGAAGATGCGTCTTTTACGTGCTGTCAAGCCTCTATTTCCGTGTAGCGGAGTCTTCTAAGCCCCAAGAACTTAATCTAGGAAATTTCGGGAGCTACGCATTTCTCCAATGCGAAGTGTGACAAGATGGCGACCGAGCGTTCTTTCTAGATACCCAAGCCTCAACTCAAACGGGCGATTGCCGTCGACCTTAAAGCCGGATTTCCACTGGATTGACAGAGCTGCTTCGGCGGATATCGCCAAGATTACCGGCACCCCGGCCCTAAGTTGAGAACCATGGTGTTCTCGTAGACGCACTAGTGCGGGCCGCAACGCAAAAGCTCCTGTCGTTAATCCATCAATGTTCGTCGCACGGAAAAGGGGCACTTATAAAAGTGACCCTCTGGACTGTCCCATCCGCACGACATGCATATCAGCACGCCACAGCATGTCCTTCTCAACTTTGGGAGGTCATCGACAAAAAAAGCTCAAGCAATCCAAGCTCATTGCACTGATCCTTATTTTTTAACCCGATCTAACACTAAACGATAGCCATCGGCTCCAAATGTCAAGCAACGCTTGACGCGAGAAATGGTGGCTGACGATGCGCCGGTAAGCTTCTCAATGTCATCATAGGTTTGGCCTTCATCAAGCATCCGTGCCACCGCTAAACGCTGGGCAATGGATTGAATCTCACTTATCGTTAACATATCTTCCAGGAGTGCATAACATTCGTCCACAGTGGTAAGACTTAGAATAGCCTCGCATAACACATCGGTGTCGTGCGTCTTCAATTTTGGATTCATATGGAAAGCGCAGCTCAAACTGCGCGCCCCTCCTCTATACCCTTTTAGTGAAATATCTCGTCCTCATTTAGCATACCCGGGTCACTTCCGACCTGCAACCTTTTGGGGTCACTCGCCTATCCAGAACTGCTCCCTCCGCCGCTAGAACTCCCCCCACTCGAGCTGCCGCCCGATGAGCTTGAGCTCCCCCCGCCACTTGAGGAAGATCCCCCGCTTTGTGAGCTCGACTTGCCGCTACTCGAACTCGAGCTGGAACTGGTCGCCATTTTCATCAACGACGACTTCACCGCCATATCTATGGTTGAGGTCATTTGCGGCGTCGCAAGGGACTTGGTCACATCCAATTCGATTTGCTTTTGGATGGTAGGACTGGCTAACGCCATAGCGACCGACTTCTCTAATGCTGTCTGACCTACGGGACTCATTAATGCCAAATCAAGTTTGGTTGATGAGACACTCTCTCCAATCACCTTTTGCATTTTCGGTGTTTCCATTTCGTCGCGAACCGCCTTCTGAATTTCCATTGAGGGAGAACTTGACGAGCTACTATCGGAGGAACTGCCACCGGAAGAACTGCCACCGGAAGAACTGCCACCACTCGATGATCCCTTGTCGGAGGAGCCTCCAGAACTGGAACCACCGCCACTAGAATCGCTGGAATGATGACTGGAACTGGTACTCCCGTGCTCTGGCGACGGCGACCCCATGCTCACGCTACACCCTGCCAACATCAGTGCACCTAGTACTACCGCTGTTGCATGCTCCCACCGCCGCCCAACCATGGCTGGCACCTCCCGTCAATCTCTTGTGGAAGGATTCCCAACCTGGTTTCATCTTAACAATCCAATTAATTCCTTGCGCCAGAGTCTTGTGCCGCTCTGAGATAATTCTCGGCCATCCCGTTCGCATTCCATGCCGCATCCCGGTTCACACGGCGAGGCAACACGCGTCCCATAGGCGACATTGATTCAGCCATCGACATCGTGTTCTTGAAATAATAATGTTTGTGCGAGACCGCTGTCCGCGATGGGCATCGGCCGCCGCGTAAAGGATTGTCGCTGCCGATGATGGCAATGGCACTTTCCCGCACCACATCGCTCGCCATATCCGTTCAGGGCAGCATCCCCGGAGCGTAGCACGCGTCCACAACATCCACAGGTCGCCCAGGTCTCCCCATGCTGGCGTTCACCCAAATCATTGGTGATTTCCCAAGCCTCATATCCGCAGCCGCTGCACGTATAGCTATAAGCTTCAGAAAACAGATCGGGCCGCCAGTGGTAATATTCAAAAACTAAACTCTCACACTGAGGACACGATGCGGGCTGGCGTAAACGTCGCTGATGACGTCCCATCTCCGCAGTCCCCCTCTCTTCATCACCGCTGTTCGGCATGACTGGCAATGTCCTGCCGATAGTAACTCAACGGAAAGTCAATCTGCTCTACTTGATCATACGCTAGGCGTCGCGCATGCTCAAGAGTCTCGCCTTCTCCCACCACCGCAAGCACCCGTCCACCCACACTGACGATCTCGCCCTCACGAGATTCGGTGCCGCCGTGATAGATCTCCGCATTGCGAAGCTGCTGATTCACGTGAATAGCCATGCCTTTTTTCGGATCATTGGGATAACCCTCGGCCGCCATCACTACGGCGACGGCAAAAGAAGATGGCTGCGGGAGTGACGGCACCTCTCCTCGGCTCACCCGCTCCCACACATCCCACCAGTCACATTTCATGATGGGAATCACCACTTCCGTTTCAGGGTCTCCGAGCCGCACATTAAATTCGAGCACCTTGGGCCCCTCAGCGGTCATCATCAGCCCCGCATACAGCACTCCCCGATATAAGAGGGATTCCGTCTTGAGGTACTGCATGATAGGGTCAAACACCTGTTGGTTAATTTGCGCCCGCTCTCTGGAACTTAATTGCACAAATGGTGCTTCGGCCCCCATCCCCCCGGTATTGGGACTGTGGGGATCCGAATTTAACCGTTTATAGTCTTGTGCGATGGGCAACCATTCGTAATGACTACCATTGGTAATCACTTGCACAGAAATTTCATAGCCCACCAGGTAATCTTCCCACAGCACCCCTTCGTCAAATGGGCGCGATTGCGATTCCCATTCGCCGACCACCGCTTCAGCGTCATCGGCTGATTCGACAATGCGAACTCCTTTTCCTTGAGCCAGTCCACTTAATTTCAATACCTTCGGCCAGTGAGACTCCCGCGCAATGGCAGTCCGCAACTCCTGCGCAGAAAAGTGCGTTTGGGAACGGGCAGTCGGAATACCATACTCCGTCATGACCGCCTTAGCATGATCCTTACTACTTTCTAACCGTGCCGCCGCTTGATTCGGGCCCACAACCAAAAACCCCATGGTGCGCAAAGCGTCCGCCCAGCCTTCCGCCAGTGGAGCCTCCGGACCGATGACCACCAACGGACGTCGAACGCCAAAATATGCCCCGATGTCTTCCGGTGTGCTCGCGGCTACGATGGTCGCGTCATGCGCGATGCCGCCGTTTCCGGGGCTTGCCCACACCTGAGCCCCACTCATTTTCAATGACCGGACTATAGCATGTTCACGCGCCCCGGACCCTATTACTAGTGCTTCTCGCATCACCCGTCCCCCTAGTGTCGAAAGTGCCGTTCTCCTGTCACTACTAATGCGATTTGATGGTTTTCGGCGCCATCGACCGAATCTTGATCGCGCACCGATCCCCCCGGCTGCACAATCACAGTGATCCCGCGCTCTGCTGCCAATTCCACCACGTCGCCAAAGGGGAAGAAGCCGTCTGAGGCCAGCACGGCGCCTCGGGCCCCCTCGCCGGCGCGGTCTAGCGCCTGGCGGGCGGCATCGATGCGATTAGTCTGACCGCCCCCAATGCCAAGGGTTTGTCCATCCTTGACCACCACGATGGCGTTGGACTTCACCGATGCCACAGTGGTCCAAGCCAGTGTCATATCCTCCACTGTTGTCATATCTTGCCACCTCGGACCTGCGACCTGGTGCCACATCGTATCCGACACCGTGACAGCATCACTCGGTTGAATCAAGAATCCTCCCAACACGCCCTTCAGATCCCATGACGGCATCCACTCAAACGGCATCACCAAGACCCGCAAGTTTTTCTTAGCGCGAAAGACCGCTTGTGCCTCGTCGGTCACGGCGGGAGCAATAATGACCTCCAAAAAGATTTCCGTCAATCTTCGCGCCAGTGATTCGTCAATCGGCCGGTTCAGGGCCACCACCCCTCCAAAGATCGAGACCGAATCTGCCGCATGGGCCTTCTCGTACGCCAATCCAATGTCTTCACCCAGTCCCACTCCACAAGGCGTCTGGTGTTTCACGGCCACGGCCACGGGACTCTCAAACTGCACGGCCAATTTGACGGCTGCATCCGCATCCGCATAGTTATTGAACGAGAGCGCCTTTCCTTGAAGGAGATGGGCTGCGGAAAATCCCTCTTTGGCGGCATAATGATAAAAGGCGCCCGGCTGATGAGGATTCTCACCATAGCGCAATTCGCCGGTCCGGGTTCCTGTCAGGGTCATCTGCTCCGGCCAGGTACCATTAAAATCATCCGCCAATGCCGAGGCAATCACGCCGTCGTAATAGGTGACATGCCGAAAGGCCTGCACCGCTAATTCGCGTCGATAAGCATCATCGCGCTCTGTCGCCGATCGCTCTAGATAGGATGCATATTGCTCCGGAGAGACCAATATCGCAACGCGCTGATAATTTTTTGCCGCGGCGCGAATTAGCGAAACACCCCCAATGTCAATTTCTTCAATGAGCGCATCGCCCGTAAGCCCTTCTTGAAAACGGCGCTCAAACGGATAGAGATTCACCACCACCACGCGAATATCGGGCGCTCCCATAGCCATCCGTTGTTGCTGATGGCTCTTTTCCGAGGTCGCTAAGAGGCCTCCGTAAATGAGAGGGTGAAGCGTCTTGACGCGACCTCCGAGCACCTCTCCAAACCCCGTGAGGGACTCCACCGAATGCACTTCGAGCCCTTTCTCTCCAAGATACCGAGCGGTACTGGAGGTGGCCAATAGCTTCAATCCATCCCTCACAAATTGTCGTGCCAAACTTTCTAATCCGGTTTTGTCGCTAACACTGATTAACGCCCATGAATCCATGGTTCAGCCTCCTTAGGATAGTGCACTGTTGAGTCTTTCAGGGTGACCAGACCGTCATTCATGGCATGGAGAACCCGCGGATAGAGCCGGTGCTCAGCCTCATGAATACGCTCTTGAAATGTCTCAAGCGAATCTTCCGGATACCGCGGTACCGGTACTTGGCTAATGATGGGACCACTGTCATGCCCCTCATCCACAAAATGCACCGTCACACCACTCCACCAAACCCGGTCGTGATAAGCCCGCTCAATTGCTTCAAGACCGGGATAGGCCGGTAAGAGAGAGGGATGTAAGTTAATAATGCTCCCCGGATATCGCCGCAATATCTCAGGGGTGAGCCAGCGCAGAAATCCTGCCATCGCTACCGCATCAATCTGATGTTGCCGCAAGAGTTCAAAGAGCGCCTGGTCATACAACGTTCGATCGGGATAATCTTTTCCGCGCAACACCGCGCTTTTCACATTAAACTCACGGGCAATATCTAATGCCCCCACTCCCGCTTTATGCGAAACCACCAGGTCCACCGTCAGCCCACTAGCGAGGATAGCCCGCAAGTTGGATCCTGTCCCTCCGACTAATACCGCCCACCTCATCGCACCGTGACTCCCTCTTTGTCCACAACAGTCCCAATGGCATAGGCGGCCATGCCATGCTTCTCGATGACACGTTGCGCCTCTATGACTTGGTTTGGAGGTAGGACAATGGTGAATCCAATGCCACAATTAAAGGTGCGCAGCATTTCATCTTGGGGGATGTTGCCCCAGTCTTGAATCATTCGCATTTCCGGTAGGATGGGCCAACTATCCCACACTAACTCCACCCCCACCGACCCCAGTGTACGAGGCAGGTTTTCCCGAAGTCCTCCACCGGTAATGTGCGCCATGGCACGCACATCGCATGTCTCCCACAAGTCTCGCACCACCGACACATAAATGCGCGTCGGGGTGAGTAGAACGTCACCGATGGGTTGACCTAAGAGGTCGCTTGCCATGTCAATTTTTCTCTTCTCTAAAATGGTACGAATCAATTGATAGCCGTTGGAGTGAAATCCGGATGCGGCAATGCCGAGGACCACATCTCCTAAAGACGGCTCATGGTCGGCTCGATAGACTCGACGTCCCACCGCAAATCCGGAGAGGTCAAAATGATTCTCGTGGTACAGATCCGGCATCTCCGAGGTTTCCCCACCCAACAATGCACAGCCCGCCTGCCGACATCCTTCGACCATGCCCGAAACCAGGTCTCTCACCCGTTCAGGGACAATCCGCCCCATGGCCAAATAGTCCAAGAAGAATAGCGGCTCGCCGCCCGACGCTAGGACATCATTCACATTCATCGCCACCAAATCAATCCCGATGGTGTCATATTTCTCCAATTGTTGGGCAAGCAGTAACTTTGATCCAACACCGTCGGCCCCTGCCAAAATCTCTTCTTGCCCCAGTTTAAAGGCGCCGGCAAAGCCCCCGACATCGGTTACCACTTCGCTGCGCCGGGTGCTCTGGGCTAAGGGCTTAATGAGTTCCACCGCCCGGTTGCCGCGATCGATACTCACTCCTGACGATTCGTAGGTGATATGTGCCGTGTCATCATCCCTAAACATGGACATCCTCCTCTTCGATAGGTACCGGATACCCGCGGCCAAAGCAGGCCAAGCACCATCCTTGACTCCCCAGGGCATCGACCAATCCCTCCGGCGAAAGAAACGCCAGCGAGTCGGCTCCAACCATTTCTGATAATTCCTTGACTGTCAGGTTACGAGCCGCAAGTTCCCCAGCCCTTGAGGTGTCAATCCCATAGTGGCAAGGCTCAAGGTATGGCGGTGAGGCAATTCGCATGTGCACCTCTTTGGCACCGGCGCGCCGAAGTAGTCCAATGATGTGCCGAGAGGTGGTACCTCGCACCAAACTATCGTCAATGAGTATCACTCGGCGCCCCTGAACCACTTCTTTCACCGCCGAAAGCTTTAATTGCACCCCTTGAGAGCGATCTTGGGCCTTTGGCGCAATAAACGTCCGCGCAATATAGCGATTTTTCACCAACCCGAAATCAAACGGAATGCCCGAGGCCTCCGCAAACCCCATCGCAGCCGGCAAACTGGAATCAGGCACGCCCACCACAACGTCACCTTCGGCGGGGTGCTCTTCAGCCAACTTTTTCCCCAACACCCGCCGCTTCAAATGCATTGACTCCCCTTGCAACTGCGAATCTGGACGGGAAAAATAGATGACTTCAAACGCGCAGGTGTTCTCCGAGGTTCCCACTGAAAATTGTCGCGAGACCGTCCCCGCCGCGCTGATGTGAATCATCTCTCCCGGACGAATGTCCCTTAACCACTGGCCACCAATCATATCGAGAGCACAGGTTTCTGATGCCAACACCCAGGCTCCATCAGGTGTCCGACCCAATACCAGGGGACGAATACCATGCGGATCGCGCATGCCATAGAGCCCTTCGGTGGTGAGGAGCACAAAGGCAAAGCCCCCCTTGAGCTGCGATAGTGCTTCCAACAAGGCGTCCTCAAAATTGCTCTCAGCACTGCGCGCCAGCAGATGGGCCAGCACTTCACTGTCACTCGTCCCTTGAAAGATGGCTCCCTCCCTCTCCACGGTTCGGCGCAATGAGGCATGATTGACTAAATTCCCATTATGCGCCAATGCCAATGCCCCAAATCGCGTGTGCATCAAGAGTGGCTGAGCATTCACTTCTGCCGACTCACCGGTGGTGGAATAGCGGACATGGCCAATGGCTGCGTGCCCCGGCCTCCCGGCCTGGTTTTTAGCACTCACCGCATCTTGCAAGAGCCCCATCCCTTTGTCGACCACAATGCGATTTTCGTTGAGCAGCGCAATGCCGCCACTCTCCTGACCACGATGCTGCAAACTGAAGGTGCCCCAATAGGCCTTTAAGGCCGCTTCTGGGTCACCCCAAATTCCAAACACCCCGCACTCTTCATGGAGTTCTCCGCTCACTGACTCACCTCCGCATGACGTCCACGCCATCGCGACAACAGGTCACTGCGAGTCCATTGATACTTTTCATCCACTCGAAGAAGACCCGTATCGGTGACAATTCCCAATTCGTACACCGGCACCTCTTTCTGGCTGAAATACGACTGGAGCTCTTTAAGCTCCGATTCCTTGATTGTCGCCAGCCATTGTAACGGCGCCTCGTTGTAAAACCGCAAGGTTTTCTCTTCCGAACGGCTCTCTTTCAGGGTAATGTCCAACCCCAAGCGATAGTCGCTTCGGGCCATCATCCGCACCAGCGTGCCGGCCATGCCGCCCTCGCCCACAACGCTGACGCTGGTCGTGTGAGCTTTGTTCCATTGACGCACCGCCTCGAGCGTTGAGGCCACCCGTTCCAATCGGGCACGAGGATAGCTATCCCCACTCCCGGACAAAATCGCTGCCACGGAGCCACCCCACTCGAGTGGACCGGGGTTAATCATGATTACTCGATCACCAACCGCCAATAATCGGTCCGCCACTACGTCAAGCGGTTCAGGATGCGAACCCACGACGCCGATAATCACCGTCGGCCAAATGGACTCTCCCGAGGTTTCGTTATGCAGTGAGACATTGCCCCCCGTTACTGGAACACGAGCCGCTTGCGCGGCATCGGCCACACCCCGTATGAGAGCCGCCAATTGCGTATAGCTCTCGTCTTTATCGGGATTCCCTGCATTAACTCCATCGGTCATCCCCATCGGCGTCGCCCCTGATGCCACCACCGCGGCCAGGGACCGAAGCACCGCCCCTTGGCCTCCGGCATAGGCGTCGACGGCCGACCAGCGTCCTGGGCCTGCTACAGCCACCACCAATCCCCGATCTTCCCCACGTAGGCGCAGAATGGCGGCATCATGGCCCGGGCCCTGGATCGTATTGGTTTGAATCATCGAATCGTATTGGCGATAGATGGGCTCTCGGTCCTGCATATCCGGGTGCTCCAGCACCCGCAATAATAGACCCACACTAAAAGACGGGACGGTCTCTTCCTGAGAAACCGCAACGGACGCATTGAGGCTGTCCCACCACCGGGGATCCACTGCCCTTCTCGGCGCGTCGTCGACCAACCACTCCGCCTTCACATCCGCGACCAATTCGCCCTGAAACGAAAGCTCAAGATGCCCGGTGTCGGTGATGTCGCCGATGACGCTCATCGCCACCTCATGTTGAGCGCAGATGGTCGAAACGCTATTTAAATCCTCTGGAGTGATCGTCATCAGCATCCGCTCTTGAGTTTCGGAGAGCATGATTTCATACGGGGTGAGGCCAGGCTCACGCAGCGGCACCTGATCTAACCACAGGTGAGCTCCCACCCCACTACTCGCACACAATTCCGCCACCGCTGAGGTCAATCCCGCAGCCCCTAAGTCTTGCAATGCGGCTAAATAGCCGCTCTCCACCAGTGCCAGTGTGCTCTCCATGAGAAGCTTACCAAGGAATGGATCGCCAACTTGGACTGTCGGTCGCATATCGGCACCGTCGTGGGAAAAATCTTGCGACGCCAAAAGACTCGCCCCGTGAATTCCGTCGCGACCGGTTCGTTGTCCGAGAAGGATGATCAATTGACCCGCTCGTGCAGTGGAGGCGTCAATGCCTTTTTGGGGATGGCGCACCCCCACGGCCAAGACATTCACTAAAGGGTTGGTCGCATAGGTAGGGGAATAGCCAATATCGCCGGTCACCGTGGGAATACCAATGGCATTTCCGTACTGCCCAATGCCCTTCACGACCAGATCTCTCAGATGCATACTCTTCTCGTCCAATCCAAACCGTAACGCGTCAGCCAGCGCAATCGGACGAGCCCCCATGGCAATGATGTCTCGCAAAATCCCCCCCACACCAGTGGCCGCCCCTTGAACCGGCTCCACATAGGACGGATGGTTATGACTCTCGACCTTAAACGCAATATGCGCGGTGTCTGTCAGACGCACCACACCGGCATTCCCACCCGGACCTTCAACCACGTAGTCCCCCTCATGCGGCAACCGTCGCAAAAGGTTCTTGGTATTCTTATAGCTACAATGCTCCGACCAGAGCGCCCCAAATAGGCCCAGTTCCACATCATTGGGCTCGCGTCCCATGAGATCCACAATCTTCGCATACTCCGAGGCATTTAGGCCCACAGACTGTGCCCGCACTTAGTTTGTCTCCTCTCTCATCGGCAAAAGCCACGCTTGCAACAGTTGCGCTCCATCTGAGGAACCAAGATACTCTTCCATGGCCCGTTCAGGATGCGGCATTAAGGCGGCCACCGAGCCGCGCATAATGCCGGCGATATTGGCGAGCGCCCCATTGGGATTGGCCAATCCCGTTAACGACCCAGCCTCATCCACGTATTGCAACCACACCTCTCCGTGATCGAATAGCGTCGCCAACTCCCCCGACGCCACAAAGTAGGAACCCTCTCCGTGAGCAATCGGAAGACGCATCACATCCCCAGCGGCCAAACCGGGAAAACGCGGCGAGCTCTCGACAACCCGCAGCGTTTGCCAATCGCAACGAAATTGCCCATGGCGATTCGGTCGCAGCACCCCCGGCAAGAGCCCAGCTTCGGTCAAAATCTGAAATCCATTGCAAATCCCCAATACCGGCAATTCGCGCGTTTGCACTTCCGCTTTGATAGCCGCCATAATAGGAGCTTTGGCAGCCAGCGCTCCCCCACGAAGATAATCTCCATAGGAGAAACCGCCCGGCAATATCACTCCTGACACGCCGGATAGGTCATCGTCTCGATAGTCAATGTGTTGAACAGAGGCGCCCAGTTGCTGCAAGGCATAGATGGTGTCGCTATCGCAATTGGACCCAGGAAAGCTCACTACACCAACCTTCATGATTCCACCACGTCTACCTGATAGATCTCCATGACCGGATTGGCTAATACCTCTTTCGCCATTGCGTTCGCCACCTCTAGAGCTTGATTACTGTCCGATGCCTCTAAGGTGGCCGTAATGTGCCGTCCGATGCGGACCTCTTCCACAGAAAATCCCATTTGATGGAGCACTCCTTGGGTCGCCTCTCCCGCAGGATCGAGAATTTCTGATTTCAACGTCACGGTAATCGTTGCACGATATCGGGCCACTATGCCATCACCCTTCGGTAGATTTCTTGATAGGCTTCTTCGACCCCGCCCAGATCCCGCCGAAATCGGTCCTTGTCCAAGCGCTCGCCGCTAGCTTTGTCCCACAAACGACAGGTGTCAGGCGATATTTCATCGCCAAGCTTCACGTCTCCTAGCGCATCCCGGCCGAATTCTAGTTTGAAGTCAACCAAAATAATGTCTCTTTGAAGGAAAAATGGTTTTAATACTTGGTTGATTCGCAGCGCTTCCTGGCGTAACCGGGCCACCAAGTCGGGACTGGCGAGACCCAATAAGCGAATATGATCGTCGTTAAGTAACGGGTCGCCGAGGGCATCATTTTTATAATAGAATTCCAGTATCGGTTCATCCATGGGCGTGCCTTCGTCGAGGCCGGTGCGCTCATGCAGGGAGCCTGCCACCCAGTTGCGCACCACCACCTCCAGAGCAATCATCGACAGCTTGTCGACCAAGAGGTTGCGCTCGTCAATCTGTTCGCGAAAGTGGGTCATGATCTCATGCTCACCGAGCCACTGCAGAAGTCGGGTGGTCACAGCCGCATTGACCACTCCCTTACCCTGAATTTCGGCTTTCTTCTGACCGTTAAACGCGGTGGCGGAGTCTTTATATTCGACCCGCACCACATCCTCTTGCTCGGTGGTATAGACCTTTTTAGCTTTTCCTTCATAGATGAGACTCATGTTAGTTGCGCTCCTTTTCATCGTCCAATAGTCCAATGCGTGCATAGATGCTATCGACTTCTTTGAGATACGGCTCAATAGCAAATAGTGTCTCCAACTGTGGCGGACTCACTAAGGTGCCTACCTCAGGGTCCTGCAAAAGGCGCTCCTTAAATGTTTGCGATTTATCCCGCGTGGCTAATAGTGCGTGCCGTTGTACCACATCATAGGCATGATCACGGCTCAAGCCGTGATCTACCAACGCTAACAGCACCTTCCCCGAAAAGACCAGTCCTCCGGTCAGGTCAAGATTTTCTCGCATCCTTTCCGCATGGATGGTCATTCCTGTCACGATGCGGGTCATCTGTTCTAATAGATAATCCGCCAATGTGGTGGCATCGGGAAGCATCACGCGCTCCACAGACGAATGCGAAATGTCGCGCTCATACCAAAGAGGCATATCCTCGAGCGCCGGAATAACATAGCCACGCAAGAGACGGGTCAGGCCTGATACTTGTTCGCACTTCACGGGATTCTTCTTATGCGGCATGGCGGATGATCCACGTTGGCCGCTCGAAAACGGTTCTTCCAATTCCCCAATTTCTGTCCGTTGCCCATGACGAATTTCCGTCGCCATTTTGTCCAAGGTTCCCCCTAAAATCGCAAGGCTCGTCACCACTTCTGCATGACGATCACGTTGCAACACCTGCGTGGAAAGCGGTGCTGGGGTGAGACCCATCTTCTCTCCCACATAGGCTTCAATGGCCGGTGGCAGACTCGCGTAGTTGCCCACCGGACCTGAAAGTTTCATGACGGCCATGTTGTCCCGGGCCCTTACGATCCGCTCGCGGTCACGGCCCAATTCCAGCCACCATAATGCCCATTTCAACCCGTGACTGGTCGGTTCCGCATGGATCCCATGCGTCCGCCCGATCGTGGGTACCTCGCGATTTTCAAGGGCCCGTCGCCTAACCGCCCCTCGCAGCGTATCAATATCCTCTAAAATGAGGTCCAATGCCTCGGTCAAGAGCGACGCTAGCGCGGTATCGACAACATCTGTCGAGGTCAGGCCAAAGTGAATATACTTGGCGTCATCTGCATCCACCGTTTCTGATACCGCCGTAATAAACGCCAGCATGTCATGATGATAAATCGCCTCGTGGGCTTCCACCTGGTCCGCCGAGACACTAGCTCGCATGCGCAATCGCTCTGCTACACCACGAGGCACCTGTCCCAATGTTTCCCATGCTTCAGTAGCCCAGATTTCTACGTCTAACCATCGTTGGTAACGATTTTGATCCGACCACAATTTTTGCATCACCGGTCGTGAATACCTCTCAATCATTGCCCCACCCCATATCCGAACTTTATATATTAATTGTATCTCAAACGTTCGACAACAAACAACCCTTATAGCGATATCGGACACCGTAAACGATGCCTGTTCAAGGCTCACACAAATGAGATACTGGCATC
>NZ_JBYCKN010000110.1:0-7708 GCF_057473405.1 Sulfobacillus sp. TH-112 | reverse complement strand
GGGAAACACGCGGCCGTCATGCGACTTTTGATATCGCGCTTCACTAATGAGACGCTCCAGTTCGTGCGCGACGCTTTGCAACTGGGATTTCTCATCATGAGGCTCTGACTTCCCTAGAGAACGGCCAAAGTCGCTGAGTACTATCACGTCATCTTCGAACAATTCCGGCAGACTAGCTAATAAAGTGCCCCAGAGGTCCTCCAGAACGGCATCAGGATGCTGCAGATCCTCGATCAATATCAGTATCGGTGGTTCGAGAATCCGCTGCCCTCGGACCGCCTCTCGCAACGCGGGACCGAGAGGCACCAGCTTCCATTCCATTAATGGTTCAAGATGTCTGAGTAACCGTTGCCACTCTTCTAACACCTGCAAGCGATTGCGATAGGGACTACCTGCCATGCGAGCCATGCCTATGGTGGCGATGAGCACCAGACTCACCGCCAAGATTCGCACACTGATCACGGCACCCCTCCCATCCGTTTCACCTGCACAATGGTTCCTGCCCGAGGTGTAGAACTGAGCAGCACCAATGCATGAAATGTGCCATCAGAAAGCACCTGACGGTATCGCGACCTCTCCATCAGTTCCTCCCAGGTTCTAGCGTGGGTGGTGGCAATTACGTCCACCCCAGCAAATCGCGCTCGGCGCACCGCCTGCAGATCTTCCTCGTCGCCCACCTCATCCACCGCGATTACGTCGGGTCCGAGTGTGCGCAAGGCCACGGCAATGCCTTCTGGCTTGGGCCAGTGGTCTAAAACGTCCGTGTGGTATCCCAAATCATAGCCAGAGGCGCCGGTCCCCCCGAATCCGGCCACCTCTGACCGCTCATCCACCACCACGACCCGTTGACCGTGGTCGCCAATGACCCGGACGAGGTCGCGCAGCATGGTGGTCTTGCCCCCGCGCGGCGGCGACGCGATTAACCACGAGCCGGGCAACACCTTTTCGGCTTGAAGTTTCTTAAGCAGTTCGTCTCCGGGGCCGATCACCGTTTTTCCCACGCGAACATTAATTCCAGAAATTTCGCGCATCGTGGTGATTACCCCGTCATGCATGACAGCCCGACCCGCAATGCCGACACGATGCCCCCCTGGGAGTGTGATATAGCCGTGGCGCATTTCTTCGACTCTGGTATACAACGAATGCGCTACGAGGGCTGATAGCAACTGTTCCATATGGCCGAACGTTAACACTGATGGCACCAACTCAGGAACAGCGACGTTCCACTGCGTTCCATACAAATGAAGCGGACGACCTACCCTAAAACGAATCTCTTCCAAGGTGGCTCTTTTGGCGGTGGGTAGCTCTGAAATGGCATGGCGCCACGGATTCGGCAGATATTCCCACGCTTCCAACACCACCACCCCCCGAAAGCCCCGGGACCTCGTCCCAGTTGTCTAATGTCTATGGACAACGTCACCAAGTTATTCCAATTTGACGTCGCTGGGATCCCATGAGGAGGGGAGAAAATGTCATAGGCGCATTCCCCCTGGGAGTGGCCATTAAGGGGATTTTTAACAAAGTCTTACAAGAATGTCTCCGGTGAGCCATCATGGTATAACGTAGGGACGCGCTAAAAACGTGTGCGGATTCGCGTCTCCCTCAAACCAGCTGAGGGTCCCCCCGTTCACTTTTTGGCGCCGGCAACAAAGGTGACCGGTGGCACGATGCACCTAGAGCATAGCTGAAGTCAATAAGCGACGATCACGCTTAGATAAGTCCGCCCAAACGGGAGAGGCAAAGACGTAGAGAAAGGGCACATGAGACATCCTTGAATGGGAATGCGCCAATTGGACAGTACAAAGGGCCTCACGCAGACCGGACAACTAGTCACCACAGTGGTAAGTCAATATGCGCGAGCCCATTTTCGGAACAAAAACGCGGCACTTATGTGCCGCGCTGTAACGTCTATTCGATGAAGTCTTGATCCTCGTCCCAGTGCTCATCGGGCTTATCATCATCAATCACTATATAGTCTTCATCTGAATCAAAGACTACATTGCCACAATGAGGACAGGTCAATTGGATGCCCTCTTCATCAAATAGTGCTTCATTAAAGGAGGATTCGAGTTCGCATACTGGGCACTCTAGTTCAATATAGGATACTTCGTCATCCTCATCGAATAGATCGGTTTCATCATCATCATCATCGTCATCACCGAGGTAAACATCCTCTTCTAAAGACATCAAGTCGGAGTCAATCTCCTCAACATAATCTTCAAGCTCTGTCTGATTCTGTGCCACCTCTTCAAGATCCAGCGACAGTTCACGAAGAACACCGACGACATCGGCGAGAATTTGTCCTTCCCGGCCGTGGTCGCGAATGTCCAATTTCTCTGCCAGATTTGCTAATTGTGAAACACGACGCCGCAGCTCTGCCACAAATCCACCTCCTCTTCCGTTACATCCATAACCTAACCATCTCGCACAGTTTCATGCACAAAAAAGACGACACTCCACGAAGAGTGTCGTCTTTACAATGCCATCGAACCTACGCACGGCCGACGTATAATCCGGTCCTGGTGTCAACCGTTATCAGTGAACCCTCTTCCACGAACAAGGGAACTTTCACCACGGCACCAGTCTCCAGTTTAGCTGGCTTGGTCCCTCCCGTGGCGGTATCTCCTTTGAATCCCGGATCGGTCTCCACGATCTTCAGATCGACGCTATTCGGCAGTTCCACGCCAATACTTGATCCCTTAAACATCACCACGTGGCATAGCATGTTTTCTTTAAGAAACCGCACGCCATCACCAATGTCAGCGCTAGACAATTGAAATTGCTCAAAGGTTTCCGTGTCCATAAAAGTATATTCGTCCCCAGTGTTATACAGGAACTGCATTTCCCGTTTCTCCACCTTGGCTGCAGGAACCCGCTCTCCAGCATTAAACGTACGCTCCACTACACCACCGGTCTGAAGGTTTTTTAGTTTGGTACGCACAAATGCCGAACCCTTTCCAGGCTTGACGTGCTGAAACTCAATTACTTGAAATAATACTCCGTCAATCTCCACTGTTACCCCGTTGCGAAAATCATTACTCGAAATCATCAAAACGCTCCCATCATCAGTTTCGGTCCTCTAGCGGACGGTTCCTATTCACCATATCACATCACATGACTCGTGACCAACGTCACGACTCGACTAAAAACCGAATCGCCAGCGCGTATCCCTTGAGTCCCAATCCCGATATTTGTCCTTCCACAACCGACGCCAATACAGACCGGTGACGAAACGACTCTCGAGCATAAATATTAGAAATGTGTACCTCCACCGCGCGGAAGTCCATCCCATCCAATGCATCCCGTAGCGCGTACGAACTATGGGTATACGCTCCGGCGTTAATAACTAAAAGGCGTATTCCTTGATCATGCCAGGCCTCTAATCGATCAATCAACCCGCCCTCGCTATTGGATTGAAAAAACTCCAATTGCACCATGGGAAATTGCTCGCTCAAGCTGGCTTGCAAAAATTCCAAGCCGTGATTCCCATAAATATCGGGTTGACGGACGCCGAGACGGCCTAAATTTGGCCCGTTGAGAATGGCTACCTGCATTTACTCCTCCAATCCCGGCAAGGGATGGGCTTTCGCAAGCTGACGTACGCGTTCCTGCATGAGGCCATAGTTGGCCTCATCGTCTGCGAGAATAGCCTCAGCGATAATTTCTGCCAGTACATCCATGTCGTCAGTATTTAGTCCCCGCGTGGTGATCTGAGGTGTTCCAATCCGAATCCCCGACGTGACCATCGGCTTCTCGGTATCAAACGGGATGGTATTTTTATTGACCGTAATACCGACCCGCGCTAGTCTCTCCTGAGCCAACTGACCCGTAATGCCACTAGCTTTCACATCGACCAACATCAAATGGTTATCAGTCCCTCCGGAGACCAATCGCAAGCCCAGCCGCGTTAAGATCTCGGCTAGTCTCGAGGCATTACGGAGCACCTTCTCTTGATAGTCACGAAATTCCGGTTGCAAGGCCTCATGAAATGCCACCGCCTTTCCGGCGATAACATGCATCAGTGGGCCACCCTGCAATCCCGGAAAAACGGCCTTATCGATAGCCTTAGCCCACCGATGATTCGTTAATATAAATCCGCCGCGTGGACCACGCAAGGTCTTGTGGGTGGTAGACGTCACAAAGTCACTATAGGGCACAGGGCTGGCGTGAAGACCGGCAGCCACCAGCCCAGCGACATGAGCCATATCCACCATTAGGAGAGCCCCGACCTCATCGGCAATCGCCCGAAATGCCGCAAAGTCCCATGCTCGAGGATAGGCGGATGCCCCCGCCACAATCAGCTTGGGGCGCACTTGGAGCGCCTTGTCTCGCACCTGATCCATGTTAATGCGCTCGGACTCCCGGTCCACTTGATAGTGTTCAGCGTGATACCATTGGCCAGAGATGCTCACCGGACTTCCATGGGTCAGGTGGCCACCATGACTCAACTCCAACCCTAAAATGGTATCCCCCGGTTTGAGCACGGTTAGGTAGACCGCAAGATTGGCCGGTGCTCCGGCATGTGGCTGGACGTTGGCGTGTTCGGCAGAAAATAACTGCATGAGCCGGTTCCGAGCCAATTCTTCAACCACGTCCACCTCTTCACATCCGCCATAATAACGGCGCCCTGGATATCCTTCAGCATACTTATCAGTCATCACCGAACCCACTGCCGCTCGCACTGCCGGAGAGGTCCAATTTTCGGACGCAATCAGCTCTAAATGCTCGTTCTGTCGTCGTTTTTCAGCCTCAATTGCAGCATACACCGCGGGGTCAATTTTGCGTAAATCCCGCATCAAAAGGCCTCCTTTTGCCATTCATTCCAGGTCAGAATGGGATGTCTTGCTGCGGTAGCCTCGTCGAAACGACTGACCACGGTATCATGCGGTGCATCCCGAATCAAATCCGGACTTTTGTCAATCTCGTGATCGATAGCGGTCATCGCCTCAACAAAGGCGTCCAGCACCTCTTTAGATTCAGTCTCCGTCGGTTCAACCATGAGCGCTTCATCCACCACTAAAGGGAAATACACGGTGGGAGGATAGTAGCCATAGTCGATAATGCGTTTGGCGACATCCAGTGCCCGAGCCCCCCGACCCTTTTGTGCACTCAATGACAACACGAATTCATGCTTCACTGTACGCTGGTAGGGTGTCTGATAGTGTGAACTCAATTGCTTTAACAGATAGTTGGCATTTAATACGGCGGTATCGGATACCATTCTCAGGCCGTCTGCACCATGCGAGCGCATGTAAGCGTAGGCACGCACTAACACCCCGGAATTCCCATAGTACGAACGCACCTTGCCAATCGACCGGGGATGATCATAGGTCCATTGCCAACCTTTCTCGCCTGCTTCGAGCCGAGGAAAAGGAAGATAGGGAATTAGCGCCGCTTTCACCCCGACTGGTCCGGCGCCGGGTCCGCCACCACCATGGGGAGTGGAAAAGGTCTTGTGCAAATTCAAATGCACCACGTCAAATCCCATATCTCCGGGTCGTACCCTTCCCATAATGGCGTTGGCATTGGCTCCATCATAATACAAGAGCCCACCTGCCGAATGGACAATGTCGGCTATCTCTAAAATATCTTCTTCAAAAAGTCCTAGGGTATTTGGATTGGTCAGCATGAGACCGGCCGTCTCTTCGGTGACCATTTCTCGAAGCGCCATCACATCCACCCCACCGCGACTGTTGCTGGGCACAACCTTCACTTGAAAACCCGCCATGGCGGCCGTGGCCGGATTGGTGCCATGGGCAGAGTCAGGCACCAAAATGGTGGTGCGTTTCTCACCACGGTCCTGTAAATAGGCCCGAATCATCAAAATCCCGGTCAATTCCCCGTGGGCTCCAGCAGCCGGTTGCAGTGATACCGCATCCATCCCGGAAAGTTCCTTCAATCCCTCTTCCAATTGATGAAAGAGTTCCAGCAGTCCTTGCACAGACTGGTCGGGCTGCAACGGGTGAACATCCTTGAAACCGGCTAAGTTAGCCGCCCAATCATTGACTTTGGGATTATATTTCATCGTGCATGAGCCTAGCGGATAAAAGCCAGTGTCCACACCATAATTAAACCTGGACAGTTGGGTATAATGCCTAACCACATCATTTTCGGCGACCTCAGGCAACCCTAGCGCGCTGGACCGCACCAGCCGGTCAGGAAGATACTCCTGAGGATCGTGATGCGGAATACTGGAATGCCCCTCAAACCGCACTCCCCGACGCCCAGGCTGAGAACGTTCAAAAATTACCGGGATATCCACTGTCGAACCTCCTCGATGAGACGATCGCAGTCGTCTTTAGTGCGCTTTTCGGTCACTGCTAGCTGCCATAGTCCCTGCCACTCAGCCTCCCAGCGGCCGAGATTGGCCCCGCCTAAGATGCCTTGACTTAAGAGATGACGATTCAGATCGTCAAGATCACCCGGCACCCGGACGGCAAACTCGTACAGAAATGGCGCACTGGGATCAGGTCCACGAAGCAGCCCCAGCTCCTGCAACTGATTCGCCAAATAATGTGCGGTATCAGCTGACTGGATAGCTACCTCACGTAAACCCTCAGGCCCTAACAGCGACATGTAAATGGTGGCCATCAGCGCATTGAGTGAATGATTAGAGCAAATGTTGGAAGTCGCCTTCTCTCGGCGGATATGCTGCTCTCGCGCTTGCAAGGTGAGCACAAAACCGCGTCGATCATGCCGGTCCCGGGCGACCCCGACAATCCGGCCAGGAATCTTACGGACCAATGGTTGCTGCACCGCAAAAAACCCCAAGGTTGGCCCCCCATAGTTAAGCGGATTGCCTAAGGGCTGCCCTTCGCCCACCACAATGTCAGCCCCCAGTTCACCTGGCGGAGTCAAAATGGCCAAACAGACGGGGTCGGTTGCGACAATGGATAGCGCCCCATATTGGTGAGCCATCTCGATCGCTTGAGCCCCGTCGCTGAGGTTCCCCAGCATGTCCGGATATTGTGCGACCACTCCGGCCACGCCCCCCTCCCGCAAGACGACTTCCAGCTCCTCCAACGAAGTCACCGTCACCATGTCTCCGTGACGCGCTTCAATATAGGTTTTGACCACTTGACGACTATCCGGGTGTACCCCTCGCATAGCCACTATCTTGTGTTTGTCGCGCCCGTGAGCTAGAGCTAAAAGCGCCGCTTCCCCTACGGCGGATGCGCCGTCATACATCGACGCCTGCGCCGCATAGGTTCCGGTTAGCGACTGAATCATGCTTTGGAATTCAAAAATCGCTGCTAATGTGCCTTGCGAGAGCTCTGCCTGATAGGGTGTATAGGAGGTGACAAATTCGCCGCGCGAAGCCAGCGACCCGACGGCGGCGGGAACATAGCGGTCGTAAAATCCTCCGCCCAAGAAACAAGGCATGGAAAGCACATCCACGTTCTGGTTTGACAGATTGATAAGGTGCTGACTCAATTGCATTTCATCTAGTTGCGGCAGAAGCGAGAGTGGTCGTGACAAACGGGCTGCGGAAGGGATATCCGAAAACAATTCGTCAACACTATCAATGTTTAACACCTTCAACATGGCCTCAATCTCATCGCGAGTATGTGGTATATAGCGCACCGGTTATTCTCCTTCGGCGTGTTTTTGGTAATCTTCGGCGGATAACACCTCACCTAGCGAGACATCCTCTAGCGAGAATATCCACCCTTCACCAAAAGGATCCGCGTTGACGAGCTCTGGCTGT
>NZ_JBYCKN010000109.1:0-50349 GCF_057473405.1 Sulfobacillus sp. TH-112 | reverse complement strand
CATTATAGCTTTCACCCATAAAGAGCCCAACAGGGGAGTCTTGGTAGAAATCCAATACAAAGGGATGCCCATCCAACATTCCCGTGAAGCCTTCCACCCGGTGATAGGTTTGGGTCGAAAACGTGTCAGATGACCCGCTAGAATTGGCGACAAACCCATTTGGCAGGGCTTGAGGCGTGTGTTGCCCGGTATAACGCTGAACCTGTTGCCCAGCGAAGGGCGGGGTACTGGTTGCTGTTTGCGATGAAGGGGACGCATGCACCACCACCTGTGTTTGCCAACTGACCATCCCATCGCCCACTGTCACGAGATAATTTCCAGGTTGGGGCCATTGAGCTGTAATTTGATACTGCCCCGAAGCATTGGTATAGATTGTTTTCCCTGTGGGATCATGGGGCAGGCCCATGATAGTCATTTTGGCGTGCGGCGCGCCTTGGCCGTTCGTCAAATAGACCGTGCCCGATATCGTTGTTGTTTGTTGCGGAGTGATGGGATTCGGTTGCGCGGTCACGGTTAGCTTAGCGATTTGCTGCGGCGCTGTGGATGACGGGGCGGTGGATGGGGTGTTCGGGGACGAGCTTGCCGATACAGGGGCGTTGGAAGACGGAGAGGCAGGGGAGGAGCTTGGTGAGGTGCGGGAAGATGAGGGCGATGATGTCACGCCGTTCGTGTGCACGGTGCCGGACACCGTATAGTTTCCGTGCCCAGTTGGAGTGGCTGCCACGTGGCCGGTAACTCCGCATCCGGCTAACGCGATGGATCCCACGGTGATTCCCGATAGAATGAATAAATGTTGAATGTTCACGATATCGTCCTCCTTGAATGGAATTACACGAGAAATTTTTACCCACTTTTGCCAAACGCTGTTGACCCTCTAGTCGCCTACGATGAAGGCTGGTAGGGACGCATCGAATGGGAAATCGACAACGCGGTAATTAGGCGCTGCTGCACATCTGAATACGTTGTGACTTGATAAACCGTTGTTCCACGATTCCATGTGATGATCACCTCCGTGGCGATGCGCGGGCTCCCTTGAGCCGTGACACTGGCTGTACTGTTCACGACCAGATAGCCGCGCGTCGTCGGTTGGGGTAATGACAGGGACGTGAGATCATGGGCCAGGTTTCGCGCCTGTTGGCGTGCCAGTGTCGCAGACGGAGCATTGACGACCACCTTCCAAGAGCCCATGGTCCAGGTCAGACTGGTCGCTGGAAGGGAGTTGGCCGATTCACCACTACGGGATTCTTTGCCGATGATCCCGCGGACAATGGATATGGGGGTCGTCGGACCAGGAGTGACCGAGTATCCTGACTCGATCTTGAGCGCCGCACGAACACCCTTAATACCTTCACTGGCATAATTCGTGCCTGAGTATGCGGCGAGGCGCCTGGATGAGGGGCTCGTGATGTGTGGGTTATTGACCGGCCAGGCCTGATTGGTTTTCCAAAGCTCCACTTGATAGGTTGGTGATGTGCTGCCTCCGAACACATGGGCGGTAGCCGACAGAGCGGTTGTTGGTTGCTTCGCGTACGGAATTACTTGCGGGGCTTCGAGGGGCACGCCAAAATGCGATCCCAGTGTCTTCATGGCCGCGACGATGACAGGACTCGCTTTGGCAGCCAGAAATTCGGGACCGGGCATGACCCTGGCCGCGGGTTTGAATTGGCCATGAGCCGAATGCCACGTGAATGTTCCGATCCCCGTTGCCAGGACAAGGATCCCCGCGGCCACCCACTGCCAAGCGTAAGGCTTTTTTGTCTGCTGATGCTGGCGGTGCGCAAACTCTTGGCGCCACCGCTGTTGATCAAACTGGAAATCGTCGTCAATGGCGGGCCACTCGAGACGCCCGAACCAGTCCCGTAAGGCGTCGTCTGGCAGTTCGGGAGCATCTTTCTTATTCCAACGGGGCATCATTGTCCTCCTTCCACACGTGTGCAAACCGACGACGCGCTCGGTGCAGTCGCGAACGGACGCCTGTCTCGGATATTCCGACCATCGCGGCGATTTCTGCCACCGATAGCGATTGATAATAAAACAGCCACAAGCATTCCTGATCCTCTGGCGCCAGGTGCATTAGTGCATCTTCCACCGCGAGGCGTTGCACCACTTGCTGTTCCATCAGAGGATCGCTGTACCTAATCTCCTCAACACGCAGGCTATCGGGTGCGGCGCGGTTTTTGCGACGGGCATCAATGATGAGGTGCCGAGCTGTCGTAAAGAGCCAACCGCCATGAACAACACGGCGAGGATGGCGTTCGTGCCACTGATATAGCCGCCAAAAGGTTTCTTGAGCAATGTCCTGCGCCAACTGTCGATCGTGCGTATGCGTAAGCACAAACCGGGCGATAGTATCTCCCCACTCCGCGATCCATGGGTTAATCCAGAGGGCCTCTTCGTCTGACGGTGGCCCGGTCGGTTTTGGGGAGCGCATAGATATCCTTTCGTTTCGTATGACGTATCAAGCACCAGCAACAGCCCGGCCGGCGATCGCTGACCGGATGCTTTACTGCGCATTCATCTGGTATAACGGAAGAAACGGCACCAACGTTGCAGCGGATACACAGAAAAACTTTGCGTACCTTTCAATCGGATGTGATTACTTGGCAGACACTATCCGAGGAAGAGTAGACTGTGTCAGGACCGAGGTCGTTAATCGAGCCGCCACCGCACAACACTCGACGTATCATGCTCACTGGAGTCCCTACAACCTTCTGCATACTTCCGGAAGACCAGCCAACCGTAAATCATGTCGGGACGCCGTATCCGGATGAGACCCCGGTGCCCGCGCCATATCCACCCCGCCCTTTGGGGCGGATCTCGAGATGATCTCCGGCCCTCATCCGCAGGGTACCTGATGGCCTGAAAGTTAGTCGAAGTGATGGAAAGACCAGTTAACGCCAAAAAGTGCCCTCTTCAGTCACCATCTCCACAATAAACTTCCCGGTGGCGGGGAAAACAGGATAAAATGGAGATAAACCCCACCAAGAGGGGGAGTCTTCTTTGACTACACCGGTGCTAGACATGTTATATGAATATGCGCAACAAGAGCGCCAGCGTTGGCATATGCCCGGGCATAAGGGACTGCGCCCTCCGCTGGGGGATTTTTTGGATTGGAAGTTTGACGTGACGGAAATTAAGGCTATGAATGAGGTGCCGAATCCGGTTCAGCGCTCAGAACGTCTCATGGCAAAGACGTACGGCGCCGATCATACCTGGTATTCCGTCCAGGGCGCAACCCTGCCCATAATGGTTGCGATACTGGCCTCCAATCCATTGGGCTCTACGTTGTGGGTAGATCGGTCCATGCATCGCTCGGTGCTGAGTGCCTTGGTCATTGGTGGCTATCAGGTGCGATGGATGTATCCTCAAGTGCTGCCCTTGGGGCTAGGGTTGCCACTAACGACTTTTCCTGAGGACTTCTCGGGCGCGACAGGCATGGTGTTAACGCGACCGACCTATGATGGACTGGCACAGCATCTCGGGGATGTCATCGGAAGAGCCCACGCGGCAGGGTTGGGGGTGGTGGTCGATGAAGCGCACGGCAGTCATTGGATCGGTCCACGCTATCCGTTATCCGCAGTATATGAGGATGCCGATTTTGTGGTGCACGGTGTTCATAAAAGTGAGAATACCCTCACTCAGACGGGACTATTGCATCAACGAGGAGAGCGCATTGACCCCAGGGAGGTTGACCGGTGGTGGCGTCTTTTAGCGACCTCCAGCCCATCGTATTTGCTTTTGGGAGCGCTCGACCGTTTGCAGCAAGAGCGGCATTCACTCACCTATCAGAGTCGCTGGACGGAGTTTGGCGAACGTGTGGCAGCGATGTGGAATAGACTATCACAACAAGGGATACCGACATTACAAGAGTGGGGGCGCCGTCACGGATTTGACGTGGACCCAGCCCGTCTCACATTTTTAGGACCGGGATCGGAGATTGCCGAGTTCATGCAAGACTGGGGTGAGGTCGAAAAAGTGACTCCCGGCAGTTGTTCACTATTGTTATCACCGGATCAGGATTTGTCCTATATCATGAAGGGACTAACGGCTCGGCAATGGAGCATTGAAACCGGGGCATTTTCGCCTATGTCTTATCCACAGTTAGCGACCGCCTTCACTATTCGTGATGCGTTGTCTATGCCGGGTCGATGGGTACCTTTAGAAGCGGCAGAAGGTTTGGTGGCGAAAGATGCCCTCACACCCTATCCTCCAGGAATCCCGGTAACCGTTCCCGGAGAGGTTATCACAGCGGAGCTGATCGAGTGGCTTCAGCATTGGCTTTCGACCGTTCCTTCACCGGTTGACGGAATTACCTTTAAAGAAGGGCGGCAGTCAATATGGGTCGTGGATCAGTAACCAAGGGCCTTTTAATTTCGTTAGAAGGATTGGATGGGGTAGGAAAAACTACGCAAATTGAGCGATTGCATGCGTGGATCGCAAAGCTCGTGCCGGAAGTGTTGTCTGTGAGGGAACCCGGAGGCACCATGTTGGGTGAGGCGCTCAGAGATCTGGTCTTGCACCGAGTGGAAGCCCAAAGCGGCATGGCGGAGTTTTTGGTGTTTGCGGCTGCACGCGCGGAGTTGATGCAGGAGGTGGTGCAGCCGGCCCTGGCAAGGGGTGCGGTGGTTTTTATGGACCGTTTTATCGATTCTAGTGTCGCATATCAGGCGTTTGGTCATGGTCTTAATGTCGATGAGGTGATGACCATTAATGGCATGGTGACGCATCATCGCATGCCCGACCTTACGGTCTGGTTGCGCGGCGAGCCATTCACAGACCAAGGCGCTTTGCGTGACCGCATGGAATCACGCGATACCAGTTACTTTCGTCAAGTGGATGCAGGATATGAATGGCTTTCGCAGCAATCTTCGAACCGATGGCTTATCCTGGACAGCCGCCAAAATGCGGATATTATTTTTCAAGCGATTACGCAACGCATCCAGCACCTGCTCCCATTCAATGAGAAAGGAGATTGACGATGAAGCTCATTATTGCGATTTTGCAGGACAAAGATGCCGGGCATGCCGTAACAGAGATTAATAGACGAGGATTTCGAGCCACGAAACTAGCAAGTACTGGAGGATTTTTGCGAGAAGGAAATACCACCATCCTCGCTGGGGTGGAGGAACATGATGTGGAGCAAGTACTAGCGATATTGCGCCGCACGAGCTCTCAGCGGCATGAGACCTTGACGCCCCAGACCCCCGCTCATAGTGGAGAGCCGTATGTCCCGTTCCCGGTTGAGGTCACGGTGGGTGGGGCGACAGTGTTTGTGGTAGATGTTGACCGCTATGAAAAATTCTAGTCGCGAGAGAGCCTTTGAGACCTTGGCGGACGCCTGGCGACGAGGGCAATTGGCCCAGTCAATCATCTTAAGTGGGCCGATGGGGGCCATAGATCGCTGGGCTGAATCTATAGAACGGCTATTATTGTGTGAACGTGAGGGTGATGAGGGATGCGGGTGTCGTTCGTGTCGTGCGGGATTACTCCAGCATCCAGATCGCGTTATGTTGGAGCCCAGTCCGAAAACGATTCGCCGCGATGACACTGAACAGGCGCTTTCTTTGCTGGCGTCCCGCCCGTTATGGGCGCCCGCCAAGGTAGTGGTCATTCGACCGGCGGATACCCTGGGTCGAGAAGCGGAAAGCTATCTTCTAAAACACCTTGAAGAACCTCGCGACTATGTCTACTATTTATTGCTGACGGAGGTTCCGGAGGCGATAATGGGGACAATTCGCAGTCGGTGCCAGCATTGGCGGTTTTCTCGTGTGGAGGCGTCGGGAGGAGAAACGATTGCCGCTATCCAACAACTTCTTCAAAGTGCTCCGTCTTTGGATAGCGTGGTGACGATGACTTACTGGGTTCGGGAACAATTTCTTCAATCTCAGGACGCGCGCTGGTTGGCAGCATGGGACGTATTACAACAGGCCTATCACGATCTGGAGCGGAACGGTAACCCGGATCTTGCATTAGCTCGGATCCGGCGGGCCATTCCGCAGGGGGGCTCTCTATGACATGGTGGGTATACGTTCTTCGTTGTGGCGACGGGAGCTTTTACACCGGCATTGCCGTGGATGTCATGCGTCGTTTGCAAACCCATCGTCGAGGGCAAGGGGCTCGCTATACCCGTGGCCGTGGTCCCCTAGATTTGTGGTGGACAAGGGGCCCAATGACGCATACAGAAGCGTTGCATGAGGAACGTCGGATTAAGCGGTGGACACATGCACAAAAGCAACGATTGGGGGAGATGGCGGAGCGGTGAGTGAAAAAGAGGTAGCAGCTGGCACCTTATATTTGGTTGGCACGCCGATTGGTAATCTGAACGACTGGTCTCCCCGAGCTAAGGATATTTTGGCGTCTTGCGATGAGATTTTGGCTGAAGATACGCGAGTGACAGGATTGCTTTTATATAATGCGGGGATTCGCACGCCGTTGCGGTCGTTTCATGCCCACAATACCAGACGGCGTATTCCAGAGGTAATCGACCAGTTAAATGCGGGACAAGCGCTAGCGCTGGTCAGTGATCGTGGTATGCCCGGAATTTCCGATCCTGGACAGGAATTGGTTGACGCCTTGTGGACCCTCAATCTTCCGGTGTCGGTTATTCCTGGACCATCGGCCTTGGACACGGCGTTTGTTGCTTCAGGATTTCCCGCACCGTTGGGATTTTGGGGATTTATTTCGCGTGATAATCGCGAGAAACGACGTACGCTCGAGGAGATTGCGGCCTGGCCCCATACGGCCGTTATTTATGAATCCCCGCATCATATGGCATCGACGATAACGGATCTCATTGCGGTGCTGGGTGAGGATCAAGACATCTTTGTGGGACGGGAAATGACTAAGCAATTCGAAGAGTTTTGGAGAGGGACCCTAGGTGATTTGCAGACGATGGACAGAAATTGGCGCGGTGAGTGTGTGCTTGTGGTCGGTCCCAAAAAACAAGACACGCTAGCGGTTGAACCGAATTGGATCCAATTGTGCGCTGAGGTTGATCAGTTCGTGAAAGACGGGCTTCACCCTAACGATGCGATTCGCCGCGTATCCCGTGAAAAAGGGATCCCGCGGCGAGAATTATACGACCGAATTCATAATGTGCGAGATTAGACCGCTTCCGTGTGCAAATCTTTGAGACAGGACTGACAGACATTTTTACCACGATAGGTTTCAATACCTTCCGCGTTTCCACAGAAAATACAGGCGGGCTCGTACTTTTTCAGGACGATTTTTTCCCCGTCAACGTAAATTTCCAAGGAGTCTTTATCGCTAATATTGAGCGTACGACGCAGCTCAATGGGAAGCACGACTCGCCCTAATTCGTCCACGCGACGTACAATACCGGTTGACTTCATATCAACGCACTTCTCCTTTCGACATGTCAATGCCAGTATAATACCAGAAATTCCAAAAAATAGTCAAATATAGACGCGAATTTTGTCGAATAAACTCGGATTGTTGGTGTTAGTGTCGATTGCGTGGCGAATTATCGCGGAGACAGGTTCATTTGACAGTGCGGGGAGTTCTCTGTTAAAATCGCCAGCAAGTGAGAAGCGATGAAGGGGAAGTCCATGTATTCGAGACGAAAGCGAGTTAGGGATGGTGAAAGCCTAACGTTTCGGTACCAGTCGATATGGCCCCAGAGCTTGAAGTCTGAACATCAGTAAGACTTCCGGTAGTCCCCGATAACGGACATGCGAGAGACAATAAGGGTGGTACCGCGGCCAAAGGTCGCCCCTTCTAATGAGGGGGTTCTTTTTTTGGGGCGACGCGGACATGCCAACACAGGGGGGATTCAAATGGGCCAAGCAATTTGGTATATCACGACGCCAATTTATTATCCTAGTGACAATTTGCATGTGGGGCACGCGTATACCACAGTGGCAGCAGATGCTCTTGCTCGCTTTCATCGCTTGGAGGGCGAAAAGGTATTATTTGTCACAGGGACAGATGAGCATGGACAAAAGATACAAAAGAGCGCACAAGAAGCGGGAATTTCACCGTTAGACTTCGTAAGTAAAATTGTCGGATATATCCAGGACCCGTTGTGGAAACGCTTAGGGATTTCTTATGACGACTTCATCCGTACTACCGAGGAGCGCCATCGCCAGGTCGTTCAAGAGATATTTCGGCGGTTGCTTGCTAAGGGAGACATCTATAAAGGAGTCTATGAAGGCTGGTATTGTTTGCCGTGCGAGTCGTATTGGATTGAGTCTAAGTTAGTGCAAGGCAACTGTCCCGATTGTGGCCGTGCCGTGGAACGAGTGACTCAAGAGAGCTATTTTTTTCGGTTAAGCCGCTATCAGGCGCCACTACGACAATATATTGTTGACCATCCGGACTTTGTTCAGCCAGCGTCGCGACGCCATGAAATGCTCAATTTCATTGATGCTGGGCTGGAAGATCTTTCGGTGTCACGGACCGGTGTAGACTGGGGAATTCCTGTGCCCCAAGATCCGGACCATGTTATTTACGTCTGGTTTGATGCGCTCGCCAATTATTTAACGGCCGCAGGATATCTTCACGATGACGCGCTATTTCGTGCGGCTTGGCCTGCCAATGTGCATCTAGTCGGAAAGGAAATTGTGCGATTTCATAGTGTGATTTGGCCGATTATGCTCATGGCGCTGGATCTTCCCTTGCCAGAGCGAGTCTTTGGCCATGGTTGGGTGCTCATTGGAGACACCAAGATGGGCAAGTCGTTGGGCAACGCGGTTGACCCCGTGGCACTCCTCAACCGCTATGGTGTGGATCCGGTCCGCTACTATCTATTACGTGAGGTGCCATTTGGCGCCGATGGCAGTTATACCGAAGAGGCGCTCATCTTGCGCACCAATGTCGATTTGGCCAACGACCTGGGCAATCTGCTCAGCCGGACGACAGCGATGATTAATCGATTTTCTGAGGGACGAGTGCCTACCTTGGTTGGTGAGCAAGATGATGGAGTGCTGGCAGGTGAAGCCGCCATTGTCTATCGTGATGTGCGAGAAGCCATGCATAAGTTGGCCATTTCTGACGCTCTCACGGCCATCTTTCGATTGGTGCGTGTAGCGAACAAGTACATTGAGGACCAAAAGCCATGGGATCTCTATAAAGAAGGCCATTCAGTTCGGTTGGGCAATGTGCTTTATGGACTATGGGAGTCCCTCAGGATTCTCTCGGTCCTGCTATCCCCGTTTCTTTTGGAGACGCCCGCGAGAATTCGAGAACAGCTCGGCATCGACGATCCGGTCACCAGTTATACCGAGGCGATTTTTGGTTTCGACGGCCAGGAGAGGCCCATTGCCAGAGGAGAAGCACTTTTTCCTAGGATTGAGCCGACCGTAACTGAATCGCCGCAGGAATCGCCCCCCCCAGTGGTCTCGACGGAGGAACCTGAGGAGATCGGGATTAGCATTGAGGACTTTCAAAAGATTGAATTGAAGGTGGGTACCGTGCGTAACGCAGAGATTGTGGGGGGCGCGGACCGGTTACTCAAGTTAACGGTATTTGATGGGGAAAGGGAGCGCACCATTGTCTCCGGAATTCGCATGCACTATGCTCCGACCGAACTTGTGGGACAACAAGTAGTGTTGGTGGCGAATTTAAAACCCACCAAGTTGCGAGGCATTTTGAGTGAAGGCATGCTACTGGCCGGATCAGCGGGTCAAGAGCTTTCTTTGGTAGCGCCTAGTCGACGTTTGCCGGAAGGAGCAAAGGTGAAATGACGCTGAAATTAATCGATAGTCACTGTCATTTGCAAGATGAGGATTTTCGAGATGACCGCGAGACGGTCTATGCGAACACTGTCAGCGAGCATATAGGCATGATTATCCCAGGATATACCGTCGAGAGTTCTCAAAAGGCGGTAGAGTTTTGTCGCACGCATGAGCACACCTGGGCACTGGTAGGAGTCCATCCTCACGATGCCAAAACTTGGCGAGAAGAAGACAGGGCATCTCTCGAGGAGTGGGTGAGGACCTCTCCGCGGGTGATCGGCATTGGTGAGGTAGGTCTCGATTATCACTATAATCACAGCCCGCAAGAGATGCAGCAAACGGTATTCGCCGAGCAACTGCGGTTAGCGAAGGCGCTTAATGTACCCGTGTCGGTGCACACCCGAGAAGCAGAGAACGATACGCTGGACATCATACGTTCGTTAGACTATCGCCGCGGTGTGATTCATTGTTTTACCGGTACCGAGGAATTTGCACACGCCATGCTGGAGATGGGATGGTATATTTCATTTTCTGGAGCCATTACCTTTAAGAGTGCACACGATTTGCGCCGCGTGGTGCAGAGTGTGCCACTGGAACGGATGCTCATTGAGACAGACTCTCCGTACCTTTCGCCGGTACCTTGGCGCGGGAAACGAAACGAGCCACTTCGGGTGATTCGTGTGGCGGAGATCATTGCGGCACAAAAAAATTGCTCAACCCAGCAGGTATTTGAGGCTACCTTGTCGAATACTTCAACACTGTTTTCTGTCACCGCTTGATATGGATAATGATGGAAAAACAGTAAGGATATTACAGAGGAGTGCGATGTAAATAAAGGAGGCTGCTTATTGACTAAATGGAAGACGTTAGGACTTCAAACATGGCTTCTAGGTGCTGCAGCAGTTACTGCGATGGGCGCTGGGATAGTGGGTTCGCAGTTCCGACATGTCGACATTGTGGTCCAAGGCCCCAAAGGAAAACACGACGTCTCATTATGGACATTTCGTCAAAAGGTCAAGGGGATCTTAGCTGAAGCGGGGGTTAAGGTGCATCGGCATGATGTCGTGAGCCCAGCACTGGACGCTTCTGTTGGCGCTAAGCCTGTCGTCGTCAAAGAGGCAATCCCTGTGTGGGTCAAGACCGCACATCATCATATCGAAGTCTTTACCACGCACTATTCCGTGCAAAGCGTGTTGGAGGCCGCCAAAGTAAAGCTGGAGCCGCTCGACTTAGTACGGCCTACCCTCCACGCGAAAATTTCAACTTCTACCACTATTAACGTCATTCGACGGTGGTTGGTTACAAAATCCGTAACGGAAAAAATTCCCTTTTCGGTGCAGTATCGTCCCGATGCAAACTTGTATAAGGGCCGCTCGCAAATCATGGTCAAAGGGAAAGCCGGGACACTAGTCAAAACGTTACAGATTTTGATGCAAAATGGTAAACCGATGCGTAGTACCGTGGTGAAGACAGAAGAAGTGACATCTCCAACGGCCGAGGTGATTCAATATGGTACAGCCCACCCGATTTCTCGGGGAGGTCCAGTTCTTCAGTTTTCGAACGAAGTTTCCATGTTGTCGACCGCGTATTGGCCTGACCCGGCTTGGTCGAGTGGGTATACCGCGCTGGGCTTGAAGGCACAATACGGAGTGGTGGCGGTCGATCCCAGCGTAATTCCCTTAGGGACCCGTTTGTATATTCCCGGTTATGGATTTGCCATCGCAGCCGATACGGGATCGGCGATCGTGGGCGATCGGATCGATTTGTGCTTTAATAGTGGTGCGCAGGCCATGGATTGGGGCGTGCGTCCCGTAACGGTATATATTATCGGTTCGTGACCTTGAAGTGACGGGAGGGCAAAACACTGAGCACAGAAGATTCCCGCTCACGCGTTGGATTAGAAGATGTTCTAAAAGAGCTAGGAATGGCCCCAGCACGCCACTGGGGCCAAAATTTTTTGATCAATAAGAACGTATTGGAGGAGATTGCCGTCCTCGCAGGGGCAGGCCCTGAAGTCCATATGTTGGAAATTGGTCCGGGTCTTGGAGCATTGACGTTATCGCTTTTAGAGCGCGGTGCGCGGGTCAGCGCAATCGAAGTTGATCAACGGGTCAAGGAGCAATTGGGTGACATTGCCAACCACTTCCCTGGCCAATTAGAGGTGACCTACGCTGACGCCCTGAACTGTTCATGGGACAAGGTGGTGGGGGCATTGGGCACTGCGGTTCCTGCGGTGTCCATTGTAGGGAACCTGCCTTATTATATTACGGCGCCGCTATTGGGAAAAATTCTCGAAACCTCACTCCATTGGACACGGGCCACAATTATGGTGCAAAAAGAAGTCGCCGATCGCTTAGCGACAGAACCGGGACATCGCCTTTCATCCGCCTTAGGGGTCATTTTGCGGTATCGGGCGGATGTGATCGTGGGGATCGATCGGGTCGATCCGTCCAACTTTTATCCGGCTCCGGAAGTTTTTTCAACTGTGATACAATTAGTACCACATCCTCCCTTACCGGTATCATTTGACACGTTTCGCTGGGTTGTGAGATCGGGATTTCGTCATCGCCGCAAAACACTACGCCAAGCTCTTGCACTAAGTGGTCATTCGCCCTTGAGTAAGAACCAATGGCACACTTTCTTAGAGTCAATTGGAATCGCCTCATCTCTGCGAGCGGAGGCGCTCTCCATGGAGGAGTGGTTGAGGCTCGCAGTAGCCGTAGACAAAAGGGGTGACTGGGGTGATTTTCGAAAGCCCGACCAAGGGCCGGATGAGTTTTGAAGAAATGTATGCCGATTTGTTGTTGTATTTGAATGAAGCGCCGCTTGCGCAGTATCGGTTAATCATCGGTACGGATTCTCATACACGCCACGACACCGTTTTAGTGACCGCGGTGGTGATACACCACTTAGGGAAGGGCGGTCGATACTACTTTCATCGCTCGCATCGACGGGCCATCAAAAGCTTGCGCCAAAAAATATTTTATGAAACGTCAACCAGCCTTTCGGTCGCATCGCGGCTGACGGAGATGTTAGAACAATCGGGCGTTGTGGATTTTGATGTTCAGATTCACATTGATGTCGGCAGACAGGGAGACACGAAAGACCTCATTCGTGAGATTGTGGGTATGGTGACCGGGAGTGGCTATCAAGCCGCGATCAAGCCGGACTCCTTTGGTGCCTCCAAGGTGGCGGATAAATATACTAAGTAGAGAAAATATCAGGATTTATGTCGGGGGCTATTGACCACGAGGAGCCAGCTTGCTAAAATTATCGGCCGATTTGACATTGCTAGCAACGAATGTTAAAATTTCTATTGTTGCCCTTCATCTGTGAGGAAGGAAGTGGTCTCGTGGCAGCCAAGAGTGTCTTGGATGATATAAAAAAGGAATTAGAATCGCACGTGGGTGAGAGGATTCGTGTGAAGGCCAATAAGGGCCGTAAAAAGGTCGATGAAAAAGAAGGTATTCTTGAAAAGACCTATCCGTATATTTTTGTCGTCAAGATTGAAGAGGGTCATCTTTCTGAGCGGCGTGTGTCTTATTCCTATACGGATGTATTAACGGAAACGGTAGAGTTAATCCTGCCCGAATCACTGACCAGCTAGAAATTTTGAGCCTCCACGTGGAGGTTTTCTTTTTGCATAAAGGCCATTTAAGGGGAAGAAAATAGAACGGCGTGCTAAATCAGGCACCCGTTCTTTTCCTTTTTAGGAGGCGACCTCAATCGGTCCGTTAATGATCATCGGAGGAAACGAAGACAAGGTCGGAGATCAAGTGATCTTGCGGCGAGTCGTACAGCTATCAAAATCCTCTAGAGGGAGTGCGACGCTCGGAATTGTGACCACAGCTTCCCTTGATGGAGATGGCGCATTCCATTCGTACCGGCGGATTTTTCGAGACTTGGGCTTAGAACGTGTGGTGAATATTCCTATCGAGACCCGACAGGCGGCGGATGATAGCGACTCTGTGCACCTGTTACGCGAGCTGGGCGGGCTGTTCTTTAGTGGCGGGGACCAACTGCGCATTACCAGTGTGTTAGGAGGCACTGAATTTCATCATGCGTTGCTCAGTGAACATGCCAAGGGGATGATGGTGGCGGGGACGTCGGCCGGTGCGTCCATGATGTCCGATACCATGATTGTCACCGGTGAAGCGGAGGAATCCCCTACCCGAAATACGGTACACATGGCACCGGGAATGGGTCTGTGGCTAGGGGCTGTCATTGACCAGCATTTTTCACAACGCGGGCGCATTGGACGGCTTCTTTCTGCTCTTGCTCAAAATCCTGGCATTTTAGGGGTGGGGTTGGATGAGGATACGGCCATCGAGGTGAGAATTGATGAACAAACGTTAGAGGTGTGGGGATCTCGCACAGTCACATTGTTGGACGGATCGAAAGTGACGGACACGAATGCCTCGGAGTCGCGTGCCGATCGTCCACTGGCGCTGATGGGGGTGGTGTTGCATGTGTTACCAGAGCATTTTCGGTTCGATTTGCGGACGCGAGTGCCCGAATCACCAACGGCTTCATACACACTAGGGGAGGATCGTTGACGTGGAGATTTTGGCAAGCACATTTTTTCAAGGACCCAACCGCCATGTGCTGAGACCGGCTCTAGCTGCGGAAGTGGATTTGGGACACTATGGAGAAGAGCCTTCAACCACTCGACCGTGGGTGTCGGCCCAATTGCTAGACCTGTTGCCGGGACTGTGCGAGCACCATTGTTCACGAGGCCATCGTGGCGGCTTTGTCGAGCGATTACAAGAGGGAACTTATGCGGGCCATGTGGTCGAGCATGTGGCACTTGAGACGTTGTATTTGTGTGGAGAGCGTGGTGTGTACGGAAAGACTCGCGTAGTCGCGGGATCGCGCGTATTAATTGTCTTTGAAACGGAGACGCGTGAAGGGGGGGAACACGCTCTCACCTTGGCGATGGGGCTGGTGGAGTCATTGTGGGACGGCGTGGAAACCACTATGGCTGCCGCTCTCGCTAGTCTTCGCGAGGTATTGGGGCGGCATCGTTTGGGGCCGAGTACGCGAGCACTAGTCGACGCGGCCGAAAAGTTGGACGTGCCGGTCACACGTCTAGACCATCAGAACTATCTTCGCCTGGGACAAGGCGTGCGTCAACGTCGCTTAATGGCGAGTATGACTGACGCGACCAATATCTTAGCGGTGGAAGTGGCGCAGGATAAATGTCAGACGGCCAGTGTGTTGGAATCGGCCGGCCTCCCTGTGCCATGGCATGCACACGTGCAAAACTATGGCGAAGCTCTGGAGCATCTTCAGAAGGTATCCGGACCCTTTGTCTTGAAACCGCTACGAGGACACCACGGCGAGGGGGTGGTGATGAATATCACCTCAGAAGAGGACATGGCTCACGCTTTTCATGCGGTGGGGCAATATGCGCCGGACAACCTGTTGTTGGAACAGCAGATTTCGGGAACGGCCTATCGGTTGTTGGTGGTGGGAGACGAGGTCGTGGCGGCGACCGAACGCCTCGTACCGTGTATTGTGGGAGATGGCAAACGGACGGTGAGAGAGCTAGTGGATAGCCTCAATACCGATCCGCGAAGAGGCGCCGATCATGCATACCCTATGAGCTACGTGGTGTGGGATGAAGAGATGAGGAGAACCTTGCATGCTCAAAATGTCACTTCAGAGGACGTCATCCCGGTAGGCTCTGAGGTGCGGTTGCGTTCTACGGCCAATATGTCTACTGGGGCGAGTGCCCGCGATGTTACCGATCAGATCGCCATACCCCTTGCGCGTGATGCAGTACGAGCGGCCCATGCCATAGGATTGGATATTGCGGGGATTGATTTAGTGACCACCCGGTTGGATCGCGCACTTATTGACTCGGGAGGATCCATTATCGAGGTCAATGCCGCCCCGGGATTGCGAATGCATCTTTATCCGACAGCAGGGCAGGCGCGGCCAGTAGCCGAGGCGATTGTGCGCCATCTCTACCCCCAACACAATGGACGTATTCCGGTGGCGGCTGTGACAGGAACCAATGGCAAGACCACAGTGACGCGTATGCTGGGGCATATCATGGGGCGGATGGGCTCGAGAGTGGGCATGGCGACAACCGATGGCATCACTATTGCAGGCGACACCATCAAGACGGGCGATTTTACTGGTCCGTGGTCGGCTCGTCTGATTCTGAATGATCCTACCGTTGAGGTCGCGGTACTGGAGACGGCGCGTGGTGGGATGGCACGAGCAGGACTCGGGATGGACGATGTAGATGTCGCAGTGGTTACCAACATTGGATGCGATCACCTCGGGCAGGATGGTATTGAGACATTAGAGGACTTAATTCATTTGAAGGCCTTGCTGGTTGATGTGGTGCGGCCGTCGGGGACTGCGGTATTGAATGCCGACGATCCCAATGTTCTTCAAATGCGCAAGCGCTGTCGCGGTGAGGTAATCCTGTTTTCTACCGAAGCGGACAATCCGGCCATCATTGAGCATCGTCAATCGGGCGGACGGGCGGTCTATTTAAAGTACGGATATCTTTATTATGGTGAGGGGCAAGAGGAGACGCGGCTCGTTGGGGCTCGCGCACTTCCAGCCAGTATGGGAGGGGTGGCCCGGATCAATGTCGCCAATGCAGCGGCCGCCGCGTCAGCGGCTTTGGTGATGGGTGTGAGTCCTCGCGATGTTGCCGAAGGACTAAAGACTTTTCCGGTTGGCGGGGCGGGGCTCAATCGTGGCCGACTCGAAATGATAACCGGGTGTGACTTGCGGGTGTTGGTGGATTATGGACACAATTATCCTGCTTTGACGGCATTGGGAGAAATTTGCCGGCGGTTGCGGCCGCGATCGATTGTGACGGTGTTAGGGCTACCTGGTGATCGCCGAGACGATGATATTGCGGCGTCAGCACGGGTGGTCGCCGGATTTAGTCATGCGGTGATATTACGCGAGGATGATGATAGGCGAGGTCGGAGCCCGGGAGAGGTCGCGGCGCTGATGCGACGAGCGATTGACGAGAGTCGGGTGTTGCCCGAGGCCAAGGTAAGCGTCGTTTTGGATGAAGGAGAGGCTGTGCGAGAAGCCATTCGCAATGCGCCACAGGATTCATTAGTTTTGGTGTTATACGAAAACTATCATCGAGTGCGTGAGGCCTCAGAGAGTGCTTTGAAGGCGCGTGATCAGGCTATGGGACAAATGACGGACGAAGAGGAGGTTAAGACAAAGGAATTTTCCGCCTAAATCCCGAACATCTCAACGAGGGGATAGCCATGGCGTGGATAAGTGCACCAGCAAAAATTAATCTAGGACTGTGGGTGGGATCGCGGGACGAAACCGGGTATCATCCGATTGACACGGTGATGCAAACTGTCGCATTATCCGATCAGTTAATGATTGACGTAGCGCAAGAAATGCACTGGGAGTCGTCAGAGGCGAATTTGCCGATGGATAGGCAAAATCTCGTGGTTCGTGCCTATCGTTGGTATCATGAGACCGTCGCGCCATTACCGTTAGCCACAGTCCGACTGGAGAAGCGCATTCCGGCGGGGGCGGGGCTTGGTGGCGGAAGTTCTGACGCCGCCGCCATGATTCGTTGGGCGACTGATGCCAGCCCCGTGAGCGATTTGCATGAGATTACTTGTCGGGCTGCCGATATCGGGAAAGATGTTCCGTTCTTTATTAAGGGAGGCACGGCTCGCGTGAGCGGTTATGGGGAGGCCATCACGTCAATGCCCGCGACACGCGAAATGGGAGTCGTGCTGGTCAATCCAGGGATACCCGTGGCAACTGACGCGGTATATCGGGCCTTTGATGAAGTGGGGAAAACGTCCAAGAGAGCGTTCCTGGAAAGAATTATCGAGGCGCTCCGTGAAGGGCTATATCCTTCCCAGGAGCATTTAATTAATGACTTAGAAGACCCAGCGTTTCATGTGTTGCCAGCCTTGCGATCTTTTCGTGAGGTTATTGTCGATCATGCCGATAGGGCGCCTGTGGGGTTATCGGGCAGCGGTCCCACCTATTTTATTCTCGGGGAAAATCGCGAGTGGGCCGAGTGGATGGCAGGTCGAATGGCCCGAGCGAGGATTCCTTGGGTTCGACCCACCACCCTATTGGGATCTTGGTGAGGGAAGAGGGGAAGGCATGCATGCGATAGTATTGGCCGGACAGCCGAATCACGGTATGTTGAGGGCTCTTCATTCGAATGCCTATGAAGCAGAAATTCCGGTCGGCGGGCGCGCTATGGCGGATTGGATTCTTGACGCTTTAAGTGCGACTCCGTCGGTAACCTCCATCGGTTTGGTGGGGCCGTCGTCACTAGCGCGAGAGGGGATTATCCTCGCCCCTGTCAAAGATAGCCTTTTTGCCAATATACTGCAGGGGCTGTTGACAGCACCGGATGAGCAGTCGCCGGTATTGTTTGTGACATCGGACATCCCGTGGATTACGTCCTCGATTGTCGAAGAGTTTATTCAACTCGCTCCGCCGGAAGTTGACGTGGTATACCCAATTATTCCTAGGTCAGTGGCAGAGTCTCGATTCCCTGGCACAAAACGAACTTATGTGCGTCTTAAAGAAGGGGTTTATACCGGCGGCAATCTTTTTGTGGCTCGTCCTACGGCGATCCCGCGTTTGAAGGAGCGGGCGGAAGTACTGTTAGCTCATCGCAAATCGCCGATTTTATTAGCAAGAGATGTCGGTGTGGGTCTTTTGGTGAGGCTATTATTGGGTAAATTATCGATCCCTCAGGCTGAGAACAAGGTGGGGGGGATTCTCGGCATCCAAGGACGCGCTTTAGTCTTTCCGCACGCTGAGGCGGGTGTTGATGTGGATAAGCCGGAGGACCTGGCATTGGCGGAACGAGAGCTCGGACGGCAATCCACTCAAGTGAATGGGCAAGGGTGGGAACTGGTGTGAGTGATCATCGGCAGAAGCGACTGATTGGACTGGCTCGATTATTGACTGAAAGACCCGGTGAGCAGCTGAAGCTCACAGACTTAGGCCACCGACTCAATGTGGCGAAGTCGACGTTAAGTGAAGACTTACTCTTAATTAAAGAGGCGTTCGAGAGTCAGCAGTTAGGACATTTGGATTCGCACGTGGGGGTATCCGGTGGCGTCACGTATCATCCGAATTTGGATAAAAGGCGTATTCGCAATCAAGTCAAACAATTTATTGCGGAGCTGACCCGCCCTGATCGGATGACTCCGGACGGATTTCTCTACGTCACTGACTTGTTATTTAATCCCATGCATATTGATGTGATGGGAGAGCTTCTAGCAGAGCGCTTTCGTCCTGTTGGCGTTGATCATGTAGCGACGGTGGAAACCCGAGGGATTCCGCTTGCGTTAGCCACCTCGCGGGCTCTCCTGGTCGATACGGTGCTCTTGCGACGAGACAATCGTTTGTCGGAGGGGTCTTCCTTATCTATTAACTATCTATCGGGATCATCAAGACGGGTACAGTCGATGTCTTTAGCGCGACGAGCCCCCGTGCGGGGTGGTCGCATTTTATTTGTGGACGATTTTATGCAAGCTGGCGGGACGGCTCGGGCGGCACAGGATTTATTAGGCGACTTTGGGGCGCAAGTGGTTGGTGTTGGTGTGCTGGTCGCAACGGATCGCCCGGAACATAAAGTGGTCGCGGATTTTAGTGCCATTCTTGACTGGACTCGATCGGATGATGGGCCTGGGACGGTCATTCCCGCGCCGTGGGTACAGACATTGGTGGATTGGGAGCAGGGGGAATAGGATGAAATTACCGACATTGGAGGATATCCGGCAAGCGGAACTCGCGTTAGCCGGAATAACCTATAAGACACCGTTACAAGAGTCCAGCTATATTAACGATTTAATTGGGTCACGAGTGTTCTTCAAGCTAGAAAATTTGCAGCGGTCTGGATCGTTTAAGTTGCGAGGCGCCTATAATCGCATTCGTCATTTGACGGCCGAAGAATTAGCCCGTGGGGTGGTGGCTGCATCGGCAGGTAATCATGCCCAGGGGGTGGCCTTGGCAGCAGGACTGGTGGGTACCACCGCCGTGATTGTGACACCGGAAGGAGCCTCGTTGACCAAAATTGAAGCGACGAGAGCGTATGGGGCGCAAGTACACCAAGTCGGGCAGAGTTTTGATGAGGCGTTTGAGGAGGCCCGCCGCATCAGTCGCGATAGCGGACGTGTACTCATCCATGCCTTTGATGATCCCTTAGTGATTGCGGGCCAAGGGACGATTGGTATTGAGTTGATGGATGAGCGGTCGACGTTAGATGTCTTAGTGGTGCCTATTGGTGGGGGCGGTCTGATTAGCGGGATTGCCTTAGCGGCCAAAGCTCGCAACCCGCGTCTACGAGTCATCGGAGTACAGGCCTCAGGAGCTGATGCGATGCTGCGGTCACGGGAAAAAGGGCAGGTGGCGCCGTCGCTTGAGGTGCGAACCATTGCCGATGGTATTGCGGTCAAACGGCCGGGAGACATCACCTTCCGCCTCATCGAACAGTACGTTGACGACATTGTGACGGTGGACGAGCACGACATTTCCCGTGCTATCTTGATTTTCTTGGAGCGGTCGAAACTCTTGGTTGAAGGGGCGGGAGCTGTGGGATTAGCGGCGCTCGTGTCTGGAAAAGTACCTGTTGGCAGTCAGTCCGTGGCCACTGTGGTGAGTGGAGGAAATATTGACGTCACGCTCCTTAATCGCATTATTGAGAAGGGACTCGTCGAGGAAGGACGGCAACTGCATATGCGCACGGTCATCCCTGATCGGCCAGGGCAATTGTCGCGTCTATTAGAACAAATCGCCAAAATGAAGGCCAATGTCATTCGCGTGAACCACGAGCGGTGGGATCCGGGCATCGCTCCGATGGATGTCAGTGTCCATTTGGTGCTCGAAACACGTAACCCGACCCATCGCCAAGATATTATCCAGACCTTGGTGGGAGAAGGATACCAGGTGTCGATTGAGCGGGAAGATTTTTCGTAGCAAAAATTTCGACAATTGGAGGAATTAGGCGATTCCATAGCGAATAGTCTCCTACCCAAAACATCTGGGTCAGATTCGGCATCTTTGGCGAAGGAGGAATTCCTGTGGAGATTACTGATGTACGGCTTCGGCGAATGGTTACTGACGGGAAAATGAAAGCGGTAGCTTCAGTGACCCTAGATGGTGAATTTGTGATTCACGACGTCAAGGTAGTTGAAGGGCTAAAAGGATTATTTGTGGCGATGCCGAGCCGCAAAACGCCCGACGGCGAGTTTCGTGATGTGGCACACCCGATTACCACGCAGGCGCGCGAAAGAATCCAAAAGGCGGTATTGGAGGTTTTTCATTCAGCCTCATAAATGGAAATGGTGTGAAGAATAAGGAACAGAGGAATGAATGTGTCCGAGACGACATCAAAGAGATGTCGTCTTTTCATGGTGGAAGGCCAAGTAGGATCTTTGGTATGCTAAACCTTGGCACGAAGTCGTTGAGTCACCCAGGAGGGATCGACATGGCGAAAACTGCAGCGGTCATATTAGCCGCTGGGCACGGATCGCGAATGCATTCAGGAAAAGCGAAAGCGTTACACGAATTAGGCGGAATTCCGCTGGTCACCCATGTGATACGGGCCGTCGAACAGGCCGGCTTAGGCATGCCGCTGGTGATTGTGGGCTATCAAGCGGAACGCGTGGAGGAGGCGCTCGAAGGCCAGGCCACCTGCGTCTTTCAGTCAGAAATGAAAGGAACAGGTGATGCGGTGCGTCATGCGCTTGACGCTGTTTCGGACGATGTTCAGAATCTTTTAGTCCTGTACGCGGATTGTCCGTTGGTTCCGGCGGCATTGTTAAAAGAGTTGTTGGAACGGCATGCTAAGACGGGCGCGGCCGTGACCCTCGCGACAACCATGATGGACAATCCTACGGGATACGGTCGGGTGGTACGGGGTGCTGACGGAACGATGGATCAGATAATTGAGGAAAAGGATGCGGATGCCGCGACGCGCAGTATTGAGGAGATTAATACCGGAATTGGCGTATGGCGAATCGATGGGCTGCGGCAACATCTCACCGCCCTACCCTTTCATGGCGAGGAACAATATTTAACAGAGGCCATTGGGGTGTTGCGTCGAGAGGGATCTCAAATCGAGGCACTGGTGTGGGATCAGCCATACGAGGTCATGGGGATTAATACTCGTCGAGAGTTAGCCCACGCAGAACGGTATTTGCGCCATGAGATTCTCAACCGGCTGTTTGACGCGGGAGTGACCATCGTGGACCCTGATACCACCTACGTCGATGCCGACGTAGAGGTCGGTTCGGATACGGTGATTTATCCCATGACCTTCCTCAAAGGGAGGACTAAAATTGGGCGGGATTGCCATATTGGCCCGATGACTACGATTGTGGACAGTCGACTGGCCGATGGAGTGGTGGTTGATCAAAGTGTGGTTGAACATAGTGTGATTGCGAGTACCGCCCGTGTTGGACCATTTAGTCATCTGCGTGCCGGCACCTACTTGGATCGAGACGTGAAGATTGGGAATTTTGTAGAATTGAAGAACACGCGAGTGGGGATTGGCACTAAAGCGCATCACCACTCCTATTTAGGGGATGCGACGATTGGAGGACGCGTCAACATTGGTGCGGGGACAGTCATTGTGAACTTCGATGGCGTGTCTAAGCACCAAACGTTTATTGGCGATGAGGCCTTTATAGGATGCAATTCGAATCTAGTAGCGCCCATGGAAATTGGGGCAGGAGCTTATATTGCCGCGGGATCGACAATTACGCAAAATGTTCCGGGAGATTCGTTAGGGATTGCACGGGGTCGACAGGAAAATAAGCCGGGTTGGGCGGCAGACCGTCGCCAGGTGAGCAAAGATACCTAGTACCGGTGGCCCCGTCTGACCTAAAATTTGTCTTAAAGGAGAGCCCAATGTTCGAGCGTGAAGGAGTCCTCAAAATTTTTACCGGCAATGCGAATCGTCCCCTAGCGGAAAAAATTGTGGAGCATTTAGGAATTTCGCTAGGTCAAGCTGATGTCGGTCGATTTTCTAACGGTGAAATTCGGGTGCGTCTATTGGAAAATGTTCGTGGCTCGGACGTTTTTATTGTTCAGCCGACATCTGGTCCGGTGAACGATAATTTAATGGAGTTATTACTTTTGATTGATGCGGCGCGACGCGCTTCGGCTCGACGCGTGACAGCGGTAATTCCGTTTTATGGCTACGCCCGACAAGATCGTAAGGAGCGGGGACGAGAGCCAATTTCTGCCAAACTGGTAGCCAACCTCATTACCACGGCGGGAGCTCGTCGAGTATTAACGATGGATTTGCATGCCCCACAAATTCAAGGATTTTTTGATATTCCTGTGGACAATTTACAGGGAGGACGAATTCTGTCGGAAGCGATCTATGCGAAGCACCTGGATAATTTGATGATCTTTTCCCCTGATGCGGGGGGAGTATACCGTGCTCGTCAAATGGCTAAATTCTTGCAGGCACCGCTCGGCTTTATTGATAAGCGTCGTCCAGAGCCTAATGTTTCCGAGGTTGTGAACGTCATCGGCAAGGTACGGGATAAAACGGTCGTCATTGTGGATGACATGATTGATACGGGAGGGACCTTAGCGAAGGCAGCTCATGCCATTCGGGAGCTAGGGGCAAAAGCTGTGTACGCGGCCTCGACGCATCCGGTGTTTTCAGGGAATGCGGCGCAGATTCTCACAGAATCTGCTCTGGAAGAGGTGTTGGTTACAGATACGATTCTCTTGGACAAGCCGCCAGAACGCACACAGGCCATTTCGGTGGCACCGCTACTCGCGGAGGCGATTATGCGGGTTCACGAAGATCTGTCTGTGTCGAAGTTATTCGAATGAGCAGTCGCCGGTTGATTGTAGGACTCGGGAATCCGGGGGCTCGTTATGAACGGACTCGCCACAATATGGGATTTATGGTGGTCGACGCCTATGCGGCGTTCCGGAAAGTCCAGTTTCGTCGTACCAAGTTTGGCCACGTGGCCGAGTTCCCCGATGCCTATTTGCTGAAACCCGAGACATTTATGAATCTCTCGGGTCAAGCGGTGGCACCATTGATGCACTACTATCGTTTGGGTCCGGAAGATCTTCTTGTGGTTGCCGACGATCTGGACTTGCCGCTGGGTACATTACGTCTACGGGCGGCCGGATCCAGCGGCGGTCACAATGGTCTTAAATCCATTATTGGGGCCATAGGGACGGAGCAGTTTGCGCGCTTGCGGGTGGGCATATCGCGTCCACCAGAGCATCTGGCGGTAATCGATTGGGTATTGATGCGGTTTTCAAATTCAGAAATGACCGAAGTTCATGAGGTGTGTAATCGCGCCGTCGAAGCGCTTTCCTGCGTGATCGATGACGGGGTGGATCGGGCGATGAACCGATATAACGGCTAGTCTCCGTGGTTCTCGGGCAAACTCTTTTCAGAGCGGCTTGAGAGGAGACAGTGCATGGTTCGATATGTATGCCGGCATTGTGGGCGACGAATGGGAGAATATCGTGGAGATTGGCGCGACCCTGTGCTGGGAATTAATCAGCTGGAACCTGATGAACAAGACGAATTGTTACAGTTGGACGACTCTGGCGACGAAGCCACGGTAAAAATTTTATGTGATCATTGTCTACCTGTGCCATGGGACGATAACCTGTGGTATAACTAGAGAAAACTTACGACGGGCTAGCCGCATCTAGCCCGTGTTTGGTGTGCGGGGATGATTAGTGCTCATGGGAACAACGAATTTGACACAGTTACTGTCTTTATGGCAGGGATATAAACCGTATCAGGAACTTGTCCGCCGATTGGATGAGGGGGGTCTCAATGCGCAGGTAAACGGCTTATCGGGTTCGTTACCGACCTATATCACGGCCGCTCTCTCGGAGAGCCTCGATCGGCCCCTCTTAGTGATCACTCCGGGATTCCAAGAGGCGCGGAGGATGGAAGCAGAACTGTCCTCTTTTTTGCCCGAGGCGCCTATTCACCTCTTACCGCCTCGCCCACATCTCAGCGGGGATGTACGCGCAGAAAGCTATGAGTGGCATGATCGGCGACTCCAGGCGTTAACTGCCGTAACCTTTAACCGCGTATCCATCTTGGTCGCTCCGGTGGAATCGTTACGTCAGCGCCTCGTGCCTCCGCCGAAGCAGCCTCTGGAGATACGTCCTGGGGATCGGATTGACCCTCAAGCTTTGGTTCAGCGCCTGATTCAATTGGGATATGAGCGCGATACTGAAGTCACTGAGGAAGGGCAATTTGCCTGGCGTGGGGCGATCATGGACATATACCGTCCCGGCGGTCCGCCGGTGCGGGTCGAGTGGTTTGATGTGGAGGTCGATTCTGTCAGAGTGTTTGATCCCAATACGCAACGGACGATTTCGATGGAGTCGTCCGTGTCATTAGGTCCGGCGCGTGAATTAATTTGGACAGAAGCTCGTCGGGATGCTGCGATTCATCGCCTGTCGGTCGAGTCCGATGAGGTGATGAAGAATTTAGTGGCTGTGGGAAAAACGGAAGAAGCCAATCGTGCCCATGAGCGGTTCGCTCGGTATTTGCATGACTTGTCCGAAGGGCATAGTTTTCCCGGCATCGAACGATATACTGCAGCGTTTTACCAACCAGAGCCTCTGACGGCAGTCTTTGCCACGCTTCCTGTCATTGTGTACCAAGATTTACCGCGAATTCAAGAGGCCTGGCGAGGGTTAGATGCCTCGGAGCGTCTCGATTTTGAAAGACGGCTAGAACGCGGAGATCTTTTGCCCATGGAGGTCGAAATGAGCATTCGAGAAGATCGTCTATCGGCCGACATTCGCGGACATGGCACGGTCGCTCTTTCGCTTCTACCTCATGGGCAAGGGAGTACCGCCTATGTGATGAGTCTTACCGGGCGTCCCGCTCCTCGCATTCATGCCCAGCGCGATTTGCTGAAATCGGAATTGGCCCATCTGAGGAAGTCTCGCATGAGGTCAGTATTGGTGGTGCGGGATGAAGAGAGCGCTCGGGTGATGACCCATCAAGTCATTGATCTTGAGATTCCCGTTCACGAAGGATTAGGGGTCGCCGGTGAAGTGGGAATATTGGTGGGACAGTTATCGCATGGTTTTGTTCTGTCAGAATTGGGATTAGCGGTGTTGGCTGAGACCGAGCTATCGGGACGGGAAGTGTCTCCACAAGTCGCGAGACGGCGCGAACCGCGGGCTCATGTGCGTTTGAACGAACTGAGGCCTGGGGATTACGTGGTGCATGTGACGCATGGCATTGGGCGGTTTCTCGGAATTGATACTCTGGACATTCAAGGTCAGCACAAAGACTACTTGCACGTGCAATATGCGGGTCAAGATACGCTCTACGTACCTGTAGACCAACTGGGTCTAGTGCAAAAGTATGTGGGTGTCGAAGGACAGGAACCACGCCTCTCCAAGATGGGAGGACAAGAATGGCATCGCACTAAGGAACGCGCTCGGGCCTCCGTACAGGATATGGCGGAGAAGTTGATCCGCCTGTATGCCGTACGCGAATCTCGTCCAGGCTATTCCTTTTCGGAGGATACGCCGTGGCAGGGGGAATTCGAGGCCTCCTTTCCCTATGAAGAAACGCCGGACCAACTACGCGCTATCACTGAAATTAAGCGCGATATGGAACGGGGGCAACCGATGGATCGGCTACTCTGTGGAGACGTCGGCTATGGGAAAACCGAAGTGGCTTTGCGGGCGGCCTTTAAAGCCATCATGAGCGGGAAACAAGTAGCGATGTTGGTGCCAACCACGCTTTTAGCGGAACAACATTTTACCACCGCTAAGGCGCGAATGGCGGGATACCCGATCACGATCGAGGTATTGAGTCGGTTTCGCACCCACAAGCAACAAAGAGACATCTTAGCCCGACTGCGAAAGGGGCAGGTTGATTTATTAGTAGGCACGCATCGCTTGCTGGGAAAAGACGTTCAGTTTCAAGATTTGGGGCTCTTGATTGTGGACGAAGAGCACCGATTCGGTGTGGCCCATAAAGAACGAATGAAGTCATTGCGCGAAAATGTTGACGTCCTAACACTGACCGCTACCCCCATCCCTCGCACCTTGCATATGGCCATGGTCGGTATTCGCGATATGAGTGTGATAGAGTCTCCCCCGGAAGATCGACTGCCCGTGGAAACCGTGGTGATTGAATATGAGGAAGCGCTGATTTACGATGCCATCCGGCGTGAATTAGATCGCGGTGGCCAAGTGTATTATGTGCAGAATCGTATTATGGCGATGGATCGCATTATTGAGCGTTTGATGCGGATGTTTCCCGAAATGCGGTTAGGCGTAGTGCATGGGCAAATGGATGAAACGCGGATTGAGGACGTGATGGCACGGTTTATCGACCAAGAATATGATGTCCTTTTAGCGACCAATATTATTGAATCCGGGTTAGATATTTCCAATGCGAACACGCTGATTGTGGAGGACGCTGACCGGATGGGCTTAGCGCAGCTTTATCAGCTCAGAGGGAGGGTGGGGCGGTCTAGCCGACGAGCCTATGCGTACTTTACCTTTCGGCAAGACAAAATGCTTACGCCGCAAGCAGAAAGGCGTCTCGAGGCCATTAGAGAATTTACCGAACTCGGAGCGGGCTATCAGATTGCGCTAAGAGACTTGGAGATACGGGGGGCGGGAAATCTCATTGGGGCTGAGCAGCACGGGTTTATTGCTTCAGTCGGGTTTGACCTATACACGCAAATGCTCAGTCAAGCCATTCGGCAGCTCAAAGGGGAGGAGGTCTCGGTTACACCGGATCCGTCCATTGAAATCGAGGTAGATGCCTACCTCCCTGAAGGGTATGTCTCGGACCCTCGTCAAAAGATTGAGGTGTATAAACGGTTGGTGTCTTCCAGAACCTTAAAAGAGGTTGACGAGCTAGCGGATGAAATCGAGGACCGCTTTGGAGCAATGGAAGAGTCAGTGACACGCCTGATCCAACTCTCACGTGTGCGAGTCATGGCGAAGGAATTGCGGCTGGTGTCCGTGTCTCATCGCTCAAACCGCCTTCTCGTGCGTGGAACGGGTGAGAGTGCGGTCAGTAGCGAAGCGATTCGCCTCTTGGCGGCAAAGTTTCCGGGCCGATTGCTTCCCGCCACGAATCGCGCTCCAGAAATTGGCATTAAAATGCCGATGCGGTCAACCGCGCTCGATGCCCTCAATACTGCAGAAGTGGTGTTGACAACGATCAAGGGGGACGATTATGCACACGTTCCGGAGCCATTGGGTGGGAAGCCTCACCGTTCTTAGCGTACTGATACTTAGTGGTTGTGGATCGTCTGCCGAGACTCGCATGGTGGCGCACATTGGTTCAGTGAAAGTGACGCAGTCGACGGTCGACAACGCACTAAGATCGAGTGAAGTGATTCAAGATCTGCGTCTAGAGAAGGGTCAAACGGTGTCTAGAGCGCAGATCGAAGCGGTAGCAGAGCAAGCGTGGGTGGAGTCCTGGGCACTACGGCATCACCTGACGACGATGGCAGATGCCCGTGAGGCGGCCCAACAGCAGATTCACCGAGACTTCTCTAATCGTGCGGGAGCCCAGACCCTTAACACCCGACTGAACGAGCATCATTTGTCGCTCCAAGCCTTTTCCGATTACGTGGCGGGGCAAGCGTTGGTTAGAGCAGCCTATCGTCACGTGACCCACGATGTCGAATCACCATCCAGTCACGATACGTACCAATACTATCTTACAAACCCTCAATTTTTTGTGGCTCCATCGGAGATCTTGCTGCGCGATATTACCGTGCATAAGCGAGCGACCGCCCAGTCTCTGATGAAAAAAATACAGGACGGGGCCAGTTTTAGCGCACTGGCGAGTCGAGAATCTATTGATAGTGCGCGTTTAGAAGGCGGTAGTCGGGGGTTTATACCCCTTGGAGCGACCTCAACTCTGCCGGCTTCATGGGGAGACGTGGTGTCCTCGATGCTGCCCGGACAGATGAGTATAGTCAAAGGACGTTTGGGCTACTCTATCATCGAAGTTCAAGCATCTCGAGCGGGAGTGGCAATTCCATTTAGCACTGTGCAACCGGAAATCGAGGATCGGTTGATGCAGCAAGCTAAGGAGCAGGCGTTTGACCATTGGGTCGACGGGCAGATGAAAACCCTCCATCTGATCGTGGAGTAACTTCTACCATTCGGCAAAATTGGAAAAAACGCATAATCCGGAATTGCCCTCGATATACTACCTCTGAAGATGCGAAGAGAAAGGGGGCGCTCATTTGAAGGCTACGGGAATCGTCCGGAGAATCGACGACCTAGGTCGCGTCGTAATCCCGAAGGAAATTCGCCGAACCCTCAGAATTCGTGAGGGAGACCCACTGGAAATCTTCGTTGATCGGGACGGTGAGGTCATTTTGAAGAAATACTCGCCGATTGGGGAACTCGGGGATTTCGCCAAGGAATACGCCGATTCATTATACGAAGCCATCGGGCATATCGCGTTAATTGCGGACCGTGATGCCGTGATTGCGGTGTCGGGGGCTCCGAAAAAGGAGTTTCTGAACAAGGCGCTCGGCGCACTGGTGGAAAAGTCGATGGAAGACCGCAAAACGCTGTTCTATAATCGCGGCGATCACCGTCCCAAAGGCAGCATCATTGGGGATGAGGATGAGGACAAGTTTGTGGCGGAAGTGATTGCACCCATTATTGCAGAAGGCGATCCCATCGGAGCGATTATCATCTGTAGTCGCGAGCTAGATACCAAAATGGGCGATATGGAAATCAAACTAGCCGAAACGGCTGCGGGCTTCCTGGCTAAGCAAATGGAGCAATAAAAGAAGCCTATACCTCACCTACAACACCATGGAAGTCCGCAATGATCGACTGACGATCATTGCGGTTTCTGTCTTCCGTGAGGAGTGTGTCATCGTGTCCACACCAGACGATGAGGGACACCACTTTAGGTGGGGATTTTCGCACTGGCCCCGACCGTGACAACCATGGCCAAGTCGGGTTGATCGTGATACGGACTATCATCAATGGTGGTGTTGGAGAGGCTGCCTAGACCCGCGGCAATCTGATCAGCAAAGGTCTTGTCTCCGGTGAAGTTGGTAATGGTGTTTCCTTGGTCATCATGATGATTGGCCCAAATCACCTCATTGACCGAGTAGCCTTGAGAGATAAGCCAGGCAGCATAAGCCTTGGCGGGGGCGAGTGAATCGGTTCCGCTCCGGACTTCGAAATGAATGTTCTTTTTTTGAGCGGCAGTCCAGTTTTTACCGACCATCTGTTCTGCTAAAAGGTGCTCCCATTGGGTATTATCTACCCAATAATCTAACTCGATGTGCATATACGGATCCATGCGGCGAGTGGGCGTGCCTGGGATGGTCGCAAATTGCACGTCAGAGAGAGAGACCTTGCGAGCTAGTACAGCTAAGGACAACAGCTGATTGGTGTGGAGGTTGGTATAGACAATATCTTTACGCAGCTCTAGGGCAATCTCCGGCAGCTTTGGTAAGTTTGCCGGCTTTAACAGTTTATGCATCAAATCTTTCACAACCTCTTGTTGTTGGAAGCTGCGCGCAATACTCCCCAACGGTTCGTGCCGAAACCGCGCAAATTCTAATACCTCTTGACCGTCTAAGTGCTGCACCCCGGGATTTAAATTGATGTCCAGGTAATTACCCGTGCCCCCATAGTGCATGGGTTTTTTGACATCCACCGTAAGTCCACCCAGTTGGTTAATAATATCGGCGAAGTTCCACATGGTGGTTTCGAGATAGAAATCAACCGGCACACCAAGCATATGTTCGACCTCTTTGACCGCAAGCTTAGGACCACCAAAATAGTTTGCTTCATTGAGCTTGGTTTCTCCCACATGGGGAATATCCACTAAACTGTCTCGCGGAATGGATAACACATGGACTCCGCCGGTTTTAGTATCGAGGCTAATGAGCATCATGGCGTCCGTGCGATCGCGGACCTTCGGGTTTTTAATATCTTTGCCATTAATGATGCTTAGCGCATTGCCGAGAAGCAGTATCGTCACATGGCGGCGTGTAATGGAATAATGGCGGTTGAGTGATTGGACTCTGGCTGTGGCTAAAGCCTCTCGGGGATTTAAGGCATTGTAGCCGTAATAGACGGCTCCCCCGGCCAATAGCAGCAATGCGAGTAGGATGACGGCCCGACGCCGTTTTTTGCGACGCTGGCGTACGCGTACAGTGCGGTCCGTATTGTGGGGATCGTTATTGTTAGGATCTTTCTTCATGCGAAGTTCCTCCTTTATTTGGCAAACGACAGTCAATGGCCATATGTGGATGCCTACAATAGTGGCAGCGATCACTGTCCATCGATAAATCGTGCAATGCCATTAGGGTGGCGAGGCAAGGGCCGACCCCTGTGCCCCCGATTGTTGAGCAAAGTTCGGATGGGAAAAGGTCAGTTTACGATCATGAACGAATGGATCACAACACGCTGAGAAGCCATGATGAATCCCGACGTGTCTTGATCGAACTCCGTATTGATGATCGTAAACTGACATCGACAAGTCCCTTCTTAGTCTTTTGATCTAGTGGCCACGCGTACACGACAATTACATCAATGACGCTCGAGACGATACGTTAATGACGGTTTTGCAAGCGCACTGGCCGTCTTGACTGGTACAGTGTAGGTTTTTCCTCCTGCGGCTGTTACAGTGAGGCTGCCTATGGTTGTGCCTCGGGCAATGGCGCTATCGGCCTTGATGGGATTTAAATGCATGACCGCATGATAGGTGAGCCCGGGCCAACCTTGAAGGCTGATGGACCGCGCGGCGACGAGACTGACGGGAGCCTGCCAAGGCACGCTAATACTTCCCACCTTGGTTCCGGGATGAATCACCGTGTAGTCGCCTAAGTCGTGGCCAACAGCGTCAAGAAGACTCTTCGAGTCGTTCAATGCCAGAATTAATTGGCTTTGTGTCTGGGTTCCTTCTTGGCCCACGATGCCTACGTAGACCACGTCGGTTTGTGCACCTACTGTACGGTTACCGGCAATAATCACACAGCCTCCAGAGTTCAACGTAGATCCGGTCTTCACACCGATAATTCCGTCATGGCCAATAAGGTAGTTGTAATTTTCGACGGTTTTGCCATCCGTGGTCATTTGCGGCATGGCGACAATTTCGGCAAACGTGGGATTCTTCATCATGATTTCTGCAAGCTTCACTTCATTGGCCGCGGTACTCACTGTTTCAGGATTTAGTCCACTTGGACCCGCATAGTGTGTTTGGGTGAGCCCGAGCGATTGCGCGGCTTGGTTCATCATTTGGGTAAAGTGGGTAGTGTTTCCGCCAACCCAGTCAGCTAACATGGTTGCGGCATTGTTTCCGGAGGCGACTAACAGTCCCTCAAGCAATTTGCGTTCAGAAACTTTTTCCCCTGCTACAACAGGCATCACGGACTGTTGTGTTGCAGCATCCGCTTGATAAAGGGTGGCATCTTGAGCAGTCATCGTGAGGCTTGGGCCTTGAGCATATGCTCCTAGGGGATGAGCTTTCAAGACCAAATATGCCGTCATCATTTTCGTGACGCTACCAATAGGGGCGGCCGTCGTGGGACCTTCTTCTCCGAAGCTTCCCACATTAGGGACATCCACCTCAGCTTGGACCCCCTTGGGCCACGGTAAGCTGGGAAGATGGCCAGAAATGTGATTGGTCACAGGTACGCTGGCTACCACGTTCGGGGTGGAAACCGGTCTCTCCACTTGTATAATTCCTATCGCGACAATGACAACAGCTACGATAATCGCTACATACGATGTGCGCAAAGCGAATGCTCCTCTCTCTTGCTTTCATAAGTAAAACGCCACAGAGGCCTGACAAGTTACGACAGGATTATAGAACTTATTGTGGCTCAGGGCGCCGATCTCCAGAAATTTCAAGCGGCATGGAGGGCTTGGTCTTTTTCGTTTCGTCTGAGGCATATGGATAGCTCAGAGGAAATCGGGAGGACTGTATGGGTGCACATTCCGTATGGAGGGGAGCCTTCTGGCTCTCGTTGGGATCATTTGTCTCTAAACTTATCGGAGCGGTGTATCGTATTTTCTTACCGCGCGTCTTAGGCGATTACGGGGTCGGATTGTTTCAGATGGCCTATCCTCTTTATGCCATTTTGCTCGCTATCTCCGTAAATGGTATTCCGACGGCTTTGGCCAAGCAAACGGCGGAAAAAATCTCCCAAGGGGATTTTTTAGGAGCCGAGCGATTGTCCTCATGGGCGCAAGTGGCGTTGGGGATTGTCGGTATGGCGTTGGGGGGAGTGATGGAGTTATGCGCTCCCTGGATTGCTAGCGTATTGTTTAACGAGCCAGCCGCGACGTGGGCGATTCGGGCATTGGCACCGGCGCTGGCCTTTGTGGCTTTGGAAGCCAGCTTTCGTGGGTATTTCCAGGGCATTCAAGATATGCGTCCTACGGCCTTGTCGCAAATTCTTGAGCAAGTGGTGCGAGTGATGGTGATGTTTCCCTTAGCTTATCACTTCTTACCACGAGGCGTAGACTTGGCCGCTGCGGGAGCCACCATTGGTGCTCCGGCTGGGGCGATGGCAGGCATGTTGTTTTTAGCTGCGGAGCGGTTTCACCGAAAATCGTGGTCGCTCCACGGTCGATTTCCGGGAAGAGACCTCTGGCGCCTTTTCACTATTGCGCTACCGATGTCATTTTCGGGGTTGCTGTTTCCTCTTATGCTAATGGCGGATTCGATGTTTGTTCCGATTCGTTTGACATTAACTGGTCTTACGCTTCCGCAGGCAACAGCGCGATTTGGCCAATTGAGCGGGGAGGCTATGCCACTCATTAACCTCACCATGGTGGTGGGGGCAGCCTTAGCGGTGTCTCTGGTTCCTGCTATCGCTAAGGCGACGCTTGCCGGTGAACACGATGAAGCCAATCGCAAGGTTGATGCCGCGATTCATTTGGTGTGGCTACTGGGGCTTCCGATGGCCGGAGGACTCATGATGTTGGCGCATCCGCTCACGCAAGTGCTGTATGGTCAAACGGGGGCGGCGGGATCCTTGCAGGTCTTAGCGCTAGGATCGGCAGTACTAGCGGTTCAACAAGTTATGGGTTCGTCTTTACAAGCGTCAGGGCATGGGTGGATCCCGGTGCGAAACTTGATCTATGGGGCGGCTATTAAATTTTCTTTGACATGGTGGTTAACCGCCTTACCGTCATGGGGCATTCGTGGTGCGGCGGTCGGGACGGTGGTGGCTGCCCTGGCGACCGCCTATTTGAACTGGCGTGATTGGGTTAAGCTCGCGGGGACGGGAACGCATCCGTTGCAGAGCTTAGTGTGGCCTTTGGCAGGCACCGTGGTGATGGCGATGGGGCTAAGTCTATGGATCAATGCAGGTTGGGTGCATAGTCGAGTGGTACTAATAGCGGTAGCCGTGCCCTTGGGGGTGGTGCTCTATGGCGCTGTTCTGATTCTCTCTGGGGAACTCAATACCTTATCGTACGTTCTGAAAGAACGTTAAAATACAAGACTTGCGAGGACTTTTGCTATACTAACCCTGTGTTGAGATATAACTCCAACATATGGGAGGCCACAAATGGCACGGTGGCGACTACAAAGTTGGGATGACGCCGATTGTTTTGAAATTGGTGGTCCCCTGTCAGGCGCTGACGTCCTAAGGCATTTCGGCTCACTCTTTCCGGAAGACTCGGAATGGGTAGTGACAAGAGCCTCTGGACATAAGGAATATATGCGCCATAGTGCGCTTAAGGCACTTGACCTGAAAGCCGGGGATAGTTTAACGTTGCCAGGAATTCCGGTGGCGGCCGGGCCTCTCATCTATGTTATGACTCGTCTCCTTGGTCCCCATGGCTGCCCTTGGGACAAAAAGCAGACGCCAGAAACCCTATTGCGCTATCTGCTGGATGAGAGTTACGAGGCGGCTGAAGCGCTGATGGCCAAGGACATGGATGCGTATATTGAAGAACTTGGAGACGTTTTGCTGCAGGTGGTCTTACAAGGAGCGCTGATTGAGAACACAATTTTTTAGGATATTGCCCACAAGCATGCCCAGAAAATGGTGCGCCGACATCCTCATGTGTTTTCTGAGGAGGATTGGTCCGACTCGGATCAAGTGCGGGCACAGTGGGATAGCCTCAAGGCCACTGAACCTCCACATCAACGTGAAGCCATGTGGGTGTATCCGAGTTTGGTGGCAGCAAAACGGTTATCGAAATTGGGAATAAATCCGGAAAGCAAGGTATACAAAGAAATCTTCGCGCTCCTTGAGGTATATTTTGACAAATCCGAGGGGACAATAGAGGAAATTCTGGCAGATGCTGCCTGGGCAGTCGCTGCGGGAGGCCGTATCCAGCATCAAGATGCCGAATGGGCTTTGTGGAAGAAATTAGCGCAACTAGCCAACGAAAATGGCGAAATCACGAAGAATTTGCGGTAAAAAAAGGATTTCTAGGCGCTTTGGCGAATTACTGGATGCGAAAATCCGTTAACGAATTTGATTAGGAGGGAAAATTTTGAACAAAGCAGAGTTGGTAACCGAAGTTGCAGAGCGAGCAGGAATGACTAAGAAAGACGCGGAACGTGCGGTCAATGCAGTCGTGGAAAGCATTGAGTCGGCGCTAACGAAAGGCGATCGGGTTTCCTTAGTGGGATTTGGTACTTTTGAGGTGCGTGAGCGTGCAGCACGCGTGGGTCGCAACCCACGCACGGGAGACACCTTAGAAATTTCTTCAAGTCGGGTGCCGGCGTTCAAGGCAGGTAAGGCGCTGAAGGATTCTGTAGCAAAATAGCCTTATTATCTTTTCGAGGTCGTGCGGGATCGCTGGCACGGCCTCTTTTTCTTATCAAGTGGGAGGTGGCCATGTGCGCATTGATAAATATCTGAAGGTGAGTCGTATCATTAAGCGGCGTACGGTCGCAAAGGAGGTTCTCGACCTGGGAAGGGTGTCGGTCAATGGCCGAGTCGTGAAGGCGGGCTACGAAGTCAAAGTAGGGGATGAGATTACTCTGGAAGTCCCCGGCGGTCCTCGCCGTGTCGTGGTCGAAGCCATTCGTGATAATGTCCCAGCGAAGGACGCCGAGACGATGTACAGAGAGGTCTAAGGGCATCGAACGGGTCATACCTTTTTAGTAATAGGGTGTGCTAAGAGGGGTGGCCGCATGGAAGAGAAGAAGGAGCATTCGATTGCGCTTATCAACCGTCAAAGTCTCTCGTTGGAGGGAGTTCAGCATGTGGACAATTTTGACGATGACACCATTGTGCTGTCAACCACCATGGGGTCGCTCACCGTGCGGGGACATAATTTGCGCATTCAAACCCTTGATTTAGATCAAGGACACTTTATTGCGGTAGGCGAATTTGATGCGATTCAGTATGGACGAAAGAAGCCGGGCCGAGGAGAAACCAATTCGGCCTGGAAAAAGATGTGGCGCTAGGAGGAGAAGTGATGGCCTCGGATGCGTTGCTGATTATTGCGATATGGATATTGACCGGAATGGGATTGGGGTTGTTTGCTACCGGATACGGGGCCTGTCGAAAGGTCTACCGTTTGGTTCCGGGATCATCGGAACTGTTTGACTGGCTATGGTTTCTTTTGGCTGCCATGGGTTTTCTTATCATATTATTTTGGACAGAGTGGGGAGACTTCCGCATTTGGAGCGTAGGATTTGTCATGGTCGGATACGGACTATGGACATGGCTTGCAGCACCTGTGGTGCTGCAAGCTTTAGTGTCCATCGCGCGTGCTGAGGCACGTATGGTGCACTATGCGCTGGCGCCTGGGAGATGGTTTCGGGGGTTCGTGCGCCAGCGGATTCGAAAGTCTAAAAAACCTCCTCGAAAGGAGTGACATGCGACCTGTGGATATCCTATAATGTAAAAACATCGTACAAATATCGTAATAAAATTGTACACAGGTTGTGCACACTTTGTGGATAAGTTGAGGACTTATGCAGATAGAAATTCGTGGTATGGAACGACTATCTTTCCGCGAAAGGCAAGTCGTGGCGCTGAAAGAGACAGGACAATCCAATGACAAGGTCGGCAAGAAGCTGGGACTCTCTCCTGCGACAGTAGCTACACTCTATAACCGAGCGAAAGCGAAAGGTTATCAAGTGGTATTTGTCATTGATGGTGACCCATTAGGGGTGTTCGGTGAGGATGAGGAAGGTGATGACCAATGAGTCAATCCAAGAAAGTCAAAATTCGATGGAGGCGCATAGCCACAATTTTTATCGCCGCCTACTTAATCTATTGGACGGGCGTCTCGGTGCATCATATGATTGCGATTGGCCAGCAAGATGCGGTATTGACGCAAAAGATATCGTCGGTTCGAGCGCAAAATCGGGTGCTGAGTCACGATATCAGTGCGTTGCATAATTCCACCACCTTGAAGCAAATTCTAGCGGGAGATACACCGTTACCGACGGCCAATACGGCACCTTGAAAAATATGGGAATCTGAACTGGTGTTACCGTTGACATTTTTCCGGTCTCCAACATATAATTAATTGATTCTTATTCGTTCCCATGGGAGGACCTCGACGTCTCAATGGCATCTGAAGTGGAAGTTGGTCAGATAGTGGAGGGCACCATTAGCGGGATTACCCACTTCGGCGCCTTTGTTGTGTTGCCTAATGGTCGCACCGGGCTGGTACACATTTCCGAAGTCGCAGATGCCTATGTTAAGGACATCAAAGACTACTATAAGGAAAATGATAAGGTGCAAGTGAAGGTGTTGTCGATGGATGCCAATGGCAAAGTGGCATTATCGATTCGCCAAGCCCAACCGAAGTCTGCGACAAGCCCCTCAACGCGTGACAGCGCGCCTCGGCGAGAACATCGAGGTGAGCAGCGGCGTGCGCCGCAGGTGTCTTTTGAAGATAAGATGCAGCGGTTTATGCGCGACAGTGAAGACCGGTTGCAAGACTTGCGCCGTAATAATGACTCCAAACGTGGAGGACGGGGCGCGTAATATATTTTGCCGGGATGGCGGAATCGGCAGACGCAGAGGACTTAAAATCCTCCGATCCGGAAGGGTTGTGCGGGTTCAAGTCCCGCTCCCGGCACCAATTTTTGAAGGACCCGCACAAGGTGTAATGGCGGGTTTTTGTTTTGTCTCAAAGTATTTTTGCGTAGACGCCACGCTGGGGGGACATACGCGATGTATAACGGTGGATCCTATTTTTGCGAGCGCTATTTGTCCGAAACCTCGGTTGCCCTGAGCTCTGAATTTCGGGTATTCGTATTCCGTGATTGAAACCGGTTCCCCTTAGCCTGTTGTTCATCCATGGACGTTCTGTTGAAATGGCGACATCGTCGACGGGGTGTTGAAACACCCGACCATGTTGATCACTCCGCAAACGGGGTGTTATGTCATGGTGCATTGAGTGCTTTTCGGCTTTAATCAAGCTCTCATCGTGCTGGCGTAACTTGTCCGTCTCTATCAGCGTTATATCATTACCAACATTTCACAGGGCACACCCGTGCGGAAGCCGGGGTCGCAAAGTCATCGGGTCTTCCGTCCTGATCCTTCGGGACCAGATAGCCGGACCGCCTCTTATGGGAACGAGCGTCGCTCTCGGATCGTCGGTAGAGTGCCCTCCCTAAGGAGATGCAAGGATGATCAGGGGCTTACAATTGCGTGAGCGGATTATCGTCGACCCCAACCAACAAGGGATATGGCGTGCGCATCACTTTGTGCCGTTGCCGACACGGACCTACCGGATTTTGGCGTGCTTTTTGGACCATCCGCATCAAATTCTTCCCGACGCTCTGCTCCTCCGTGTCGGGTGGCCTGAAGATATTCGAACGGCCGCCGATTTATTTCCCCAGATTCACCGTATTCGTCAGGCTATTGAACCTAATCCCCGTCGCCCTCAGCTCCTTGTGACACGGCGGGAGGCGGGCTATCTCTTACAGGTTGCGCCGGTCGTGGTGGAATTCGATCCTTTCTCCCCTTCTGCATGGTCTTCATGAAGGTTCGTATCAGATTCGTATCAGGTTAATTCCGGATACGTTTCAGGTTATTATCGGCCAAGAATCAGATCCGGCGCGTATGCTCAAATCATCCTCTCAGACAGGGGGATCACGTCACTACAGGCGCTCGATTGATGGAGATCATAAGATTAAGGTGGTAATACCGAGTTGGTCATTAATAAACGGCCCACCGGGGACGTGTACTACCATATCTACTACGAGGAGGTTACAAATATGTCTTGTCCCAACCCATATCCCAGCAAACCAGATTATGCGACGTTTCTATCCGATTATGGCTCATATATTTCGACGGCGTCATCAGGTACAGGTATACCCGAGTCTGCCATTGCCAGTCAATGGTATGCAGAATGGGGAATCCCCATTAATAACCCAGCTGACCAAGGATCCATCTTTAGTCAGTGCACTAATGGTACATGCGGAAGTTTTCCGGTATTCTGCACATTAGGCGATGGAGTACAAGCGTACATCGACCAAGTAAACTACAGTTATAATGGTGGTGCTAACGCTTTTACCAACATCTATGGCAAGCCCGTTAATTGGGCGGGGGCATGGGAAGATGGATTTTCAGGCAGTCTAAGCGCCTCGGGAATTCCCACGGATAACGGATGCTCGCAAACCTCGACCAGCCGAGCGTGGCCTGGTGTTACAGACATCCCATCCGGGGCGAGCGAAGAAGAGATTCAATCATACCATGAACAAGCCGGTTATGCTGCCATGGAAGCAATGGGAGCTTCGCCATGGGATTCTGGTCATTATTGGTTGTGTGGTCAGAGTTATGCAGGAGAACAACTCACCGTCATTGCGTATGACTCCGGCTGGTACTCATCTCTCGATTATGTGAGTTAAATAGTCAAATAGCCGAGTCCAGGGGCAAAGCCCCTGGACTCTTGAAAGGAGAATCTGCTTCCTATGCCATTGGAATTATTTACTCAGCCTTTATGTCCGTATTCACAAATGGTCAAACATGTGCTTAACCATCTCAACATTCCATTTATTGAACGGGACATTGTGTCAGATCTCGAAGCGCGTAGGGATTTCATGCGAACAGGCTCCAAGATTCTTCCTGTCTTGCGAGACCACAATGTTGTGATCGAAGGGTTTAATTCCCACAAACTGCGACGCCTTCTCCATCACCGCTATGGCTTGGCAATGCCATTATGGGTAGATCATCTCGCCGTTCCACGCTTTCATAAACTCATTAGCCAACCATCACCATACACGATTTTTGTGATGTCATCAACAAGAAACTCAACCTTACACTGACGTTAACGAATGATGTGGTTAGTCTGGGCAGCTGACATATGCAGAACCTTTTCCCACACGGAAGCGGTGTATCCGTCGACACCCGATGGTTCATTGTCGCTGACGGGAATAATGCCGGCGAGAACCGCTGGCTTCAACGGCACAAATTCTGCAACAATCGTTGTTGGTGGAATATCCGCAATGTCTCCCTGAGGACCGGGCCATTGGGTGCCACTAAACGTTTGGGGATACAGAAATACTGTACCTTGTAAGGTGATATATAACGTCAACGGTATTTTTTGTCCTAGACTGGTCTGAATATCCGAGGTAATTTTAGTCTTCTCATTTTTGTAGAGATAAGGAATCCACCCCGGGGGCACACGCCAGTGATTAAAAGAATCTTGACCGTGCCACGAAGCAGGAAACTGGTTTAAGGACGAGCTGCCATAAAGAGGCCAGGGATGGCTAGCCAAAGCAGATTGTGGTAAATGACTCGGTAATATCCAGGGGATGGTCAAAGGAGGATTCAAGGACGTCGCCTGGCTGGGTGCTGGCGTGTTATGACCATGCACGGTGAGGTTCCCATGGTGGGGTCTTGCCCTTGCTGTTGAATTGAAATGGTTGTTGATGCCACACCCCGCCAACGCGAGCGTGCCCAGTGCTAACCCCAACGTGTGGAAAAGGTATTGTCTCATGCAGATGCCTCCTCGCTAGAATGCTGAATCCGATGATGATCCGTCGTATTTGAATAACGATGGAGAGCGTCGATGGGTTACATCTCAGAAGGAATTGGCGGTAGACCGACAGGCTTACCAGAGATTAGAACAGAGAGGAGAGAACCCGATGCTCAACTGGCCCATACTCGGTACCACCACGGGGGCTGTCCTGTGCGTCCATGCGGTCCTCTTTGTGACACGCCGATTGTTCCCCCATGCCCCGACGATCCTGGTTGCGCTGGGCACCGCCGAAATCATCGTCTGGGGATACGGAGGGTTGACTTCGGGGTGGTCGCTCACGGGCATGCTGTTGTGGACGAGTAACGGTCTGATTGTGACGGCGATTGCTTTGGGGGGGTTAACCGCCATCCAATCGGTAGTGTCTCGGGCGTAAGCCAAGCATTTTACATTGAAGTCAATCACACGTATCATGGGGACCGTAAGGTCTCATATTGACGGCGGTCATGGCACATCCTTATAGAGTTCCGGTATCGATGCGATGAACTAATGTGCGCAAATCCGTGCCATAGACGGTGTCGGCTGTGGCCTCCCAAAGATCATCGTCGAGTAGGGGGCGCCCCACATTCCCTACAGGGGGCCAGCGGTCCGCGAGGGTCCTCGATTGTCGTGTCAGTTTAGGGCGACGCGGTACCTTTTTGATGGCGCCTTCCGCCCACAGCATCTTGGCGCGTAATACCTCGAAACTATAGCCGCGGCCCATGCGATCGGTCGCGCGAATCAAACTGTTGAGGCTCTCCGTGTATGCATTTGTGACGGGATGGTCAAAATACGCCAAGATTTCCTGCTGCCAGTTTCTCCATGCGGTAAGGACATCTCCAAAGGCCACGCGTGTCTGCCCCGATAACGCCTGCTCCCATGCCGCAAACCGTTGCTCGGCGTGTGCACGAGTCGTGGCCGTATATAGATCAAAAAAGGCTTCTTTGGCCTGATGGACCGCTCCGAGGATGGGGTAGTTTTGGACCCATGTCGATAACAAGAGTTCCTCCCGTTCGTTAAGCTCGGCTTCGCGCTTTAGCAAGATAAACCGGTCGTGCATCAACCCGCGCCGCTGGGCCGGGGAGAGCGCGGTCCGCAGTTGTTTCCGCACTTGTTCGACGGCGGCATTAGCCATCTTCACCACGTGAAACTTATCCACGACGATCGTTGCATGGGGCAACACTGCGCGGACCGCCTCTTTATACGGGCGCCACATATCCATCGTGACCACGGCGATGCGGTCCCGGTTCGGCATGTGGCATAGATAGCGCATGATCGTGTCTTTATTGCGATTGACTAAGATGTCCACAAGCGTCCTTTCCTGGACATTGGTGATAACGGCACGGGGCCGGATCAGGTGAATTTCGTCGAGTCCCAACCATTTGGGCGTTTCCACCCGACGATCCTCATCCCAACGAGCGACCGCCTCTTTAAAGATTTGGCGGACGGTGCCTTCGCTAGTTCCCACGTCTTCGGCCACGTGCACGAAGGGTCGCCGTAAGGCTTCCTGGGCCACCCAGGTCACCAATCGCTCGGTCATCAGCCGCTTGGCATCCACCGCCGGCAACGTTTCATAAAACGTTCTTCCGCAAACCTTACACCGAAAGCGTCTGGTGTCCAGATATAACGCCACCCGCTTGCCATGCATGGGAAGGTCCTTGATCCATTGCGTTCGGCGACCAAACCCCACGATGTGAACAGCGTGGCAATGCGGGCATGCTGCCAGCCCATCACTCGTTTTTGCAGAAACGTGGTAGGCATCGTCTATCTCACGAACATCCGTGATCACGTATCCAGGAAGATTCAAGAGATTCGGAATCGATTTCAATGGCGGTCCCCTCAAGGGTATTTGTAGCGTCGATCAATCATGACCTACGATTTTAGCATAACGTGTGGCGAACAGGAGATCAATCATAGACTACGATTTTATAACGAGTTGTTTGATGTCAACCAAAAAGTTGGATCAACCACGGAATACGAATACCCTGAATTTCTTGCCTTCAAGACCAATCCGTCTCAAGGGGTACCATAAGTCGGATCGCGCGATGTGCTTCCACCGACCGCATTAGGTGCCATTTCGGACAGCAAGATCTGAGAAGAATCCTCGCTTCACAGTCCAAGAGTCTAAATCCACAACGGACAAATCGGGCCATTGAATCGATTGCCACTCTCTTACGGTCATTGGTCGCTTGAGTAAATAGCTAAAGAGGACGGTTAAGATTCGCCCGTGAGAAACCATGGCAATGGTATGACCGTCGGCGTCTCTAGCAATTCGTCGGACGCAACCTACGATACGCTCCATCGCGTGACAATGGTCTTCGAAGTCGGGATCGGAATGCCCTTCAAGGTATTCCCCGACACGACGAATAAACTCACTAGTAGGGTGAATGGCGGGCGCAGGTAGCTCGTGAAGGTCGGCCATCATCTGAGTGGGAACACCGATCATTTCACTGATGATACTGGCCGTTATCACTGCTTTTAATTCCGGACTGTGATAAATACATTTAACATCATTCCAAGAATTACTATCAGACACCAAATGCCTGACGGCTGCACGGCCTTCTGTCGAAAGATCCCATTCCGTTGAGGGTATGCGGGGGTCTACAGTCACCGGCGCGTGTCGAACAATATACAGTTCGGCCATTAAACTCACTCCTACTCTCGAGGATCTTTTGGAGAGAATAGCGGTTCAAACGAGCAGCTTTGGTCTCAATGGGTGCTGATATATCGGCACGTTGCAAGTGGGCGCCACTTGAAGCTCGTTCCAATGAACCTTTGGGCGGGCATTCTTTAAAACTTCATGGCATAACAATAGCAGAAGAGCTCCCGCTCCGTGTCAACGGTGCTCGAAAACGCTTGATACGCTTTTGATGGTCCACCGGAGGCAGGATGCCGACACAGTATTGCACCGTGGTACACGCTTTTGTGTGTGATGAGCCTTTCGCCCGCACTAACCCAGCAATCCGTACTTGTGGTCATTGCTCTAACGTGATCCGCGCGGACGGTGAGTTGCTCTCGCCCCTTTGGGATCTATCGCGTATTCACTCGCCATAGGCAAGCTCATCGCACGTCCCGAAAAAGCCGGATCGCTATGCATCGAACCCCTCAATGGTTATGACTACTTTCGCCCGCTGGGGTTGGCTACGTGACGGGCCGGCAGACGATGTTAATGACAGGCTGGGTGTTTATGTTCATACCGCTAAAAAGCTTAATTCAATGGCTGGATCTAAGTTTCAGAGTGGAGAGACATCTCCCCATCTCATGCGCTCCATCCAAACCGCATTGAATAGTCTCCTCCGCATGAGCCACTGTATCCCGATACGGGGCACAACATGGAAGGTCCGGGCGGTCAGTCACTACATATGAGTTGTTTTGCTCTGACCACTCCAGGATATTTACGGTGTATGGCAGCATCTCTTCAGGGCAACGGAATGGTGTCTCGGACACGGCTCGCATCTGCGATCTCTGTACACTAGGCTGCACCATTCTAGCAGCAGATGCAAAAAGTTAGCGCCGCGCCTAGTCGCCGGCCAACTTAGCAATCTCCTTCTGATGCAATTCAATGGACGCTTTCAAATATTCCACCAAGAATTCTAGTTGCTCTGCCGAGTAATTCGCCAAAAGCAACTCAAAGGCGTGGCCCATGGATTGATAGATGGCTGCGGTGGTTGTGAGTGATTCAGGAATGACTGAAACAATGACTTTTCGTCTATCTTTTGTATCTTTTGATCGTCTGGCCATGCCTTTTCGTTCCAGCCTATCGATCACGTTCGTCACAGCCCCTGTCGTGAGGCTGAGTCGAAGTGCAATCTCACCCGCTGTCATCGGGCCTTCTTGAACGAGAATGCTCACGGTTTTCATGTCGGTGATGCCCACACCGCATTTCGATGCGGCCATCTGATGAAACAAGGCGGTTTCCGTGCTGGACATTTGGCCTAGATACTGTAACTGGTCTATCAACTCTCGGCGGCGGTCATCTGGGTTCATGCGGTTTCCTCCAATGCGAGAATCAAGAAAGCTTGAATAAAAAGTATCTTAATAACTAAGATAAATAATGAAATAGGTAAGAGTCTTGATGTATAAGAGGTTAGAGATTATAGACAGTATAAAGAACCCATCGTCCGTGTTCAACAGGAACGGGGACACCCCGACACCAGACAGTCAGATGATGTGATTAAGGTGAAAGTAGGAGGACGGCGAAATGCGCTTGATGAAGAGTGCTCGGCAAAAGAAGGACGTCGGTATTTATGGATGGAATGCTCGATGGTATGACAAGAATAGTCGTAAGTTTCGGATGTCTGAAATGAAGAGGTATGCGGACTTGGTTGAGGCGCGTTTGGATACAGGTGCCACTATTTTAGAAGTGGCTCCCGGCCCAGGCTACCTTGCCATTGAACTGGCGCGGCGCGGTTTTCGCGTAACCGGAGTTGAACTGAGCACCGACTTTGTTGAAATTGAGAAGAGAAATGCCGCGCAAGCCAACGTCTCTTGCGAATTCAAACAGGGCAATGCATCTGCTCTGCCAATAGCCAATGGCGAGATAGATTTTGTCATCTGCACCGCGGCCTTTAAGAACTTCAAGGAGCCACTCAATGCGCTTAACGAGATGTACCGTATACTCCGTCCTCAGGGTATGGCGCTCATTGCTGATATGAATCATGCCGCTACCAATCAGGACATCAACGATGAAATCGCAGCATCGGGTATGACTGGATTTGATCGTCTCTTCGTGAAGGCCGCATTTAAGACATTTCTCAAAGGCGGTGCCTATACGAAGGAAGGCTTCGAAACGCTCATCAGGCAAACCGGCTTTTCCCGCTATCACGTCATTAAACAAGGCATTGGATTACAGGTTTGGCTTTTTAAGGGAGGACAAATTGAATGAAGGCGTCATGACAAAATTACGCGTGGGGATGGACCGTTTTCGGATTTGCGGCACACATTGGACGAGACGCCGTGCGTTTGGACCTGCGTGAAACACTGACACGTGTATGATGCAGCGAGACTTTTTCCATAGGGGGAGGTGCCCTCCACAGCGTAACACTAGACGAGGCTTCGTCTCTGTCTCGGGCGTGGGAAGTCGTCAACCTCGAGCGAGGTGCTCTCTTAACCTGAAATGGTCTTATGCGGTCGGCGGTTTAATCGCAGAGTTTTGGACTGCCCTCACACCACCCAGAGCCACTGTCGCCACAATGAGACCGTTGCTGGTCCACAACAACATGTCCATGGCAGACCACGGGCTTGTTGTTGCTCCATAGGCCCAGATAAGAGCTTCGGCGGCTAGGATGGCCGCTATGGTCCCAGATGCCTTGGGCCAAATTCTACGAAGTAAAAATAGCACCGCGTGCACGACGGCAACAGCACCGGCTATGGTCCCCAGTTCCGTCCATGTCAGCATAGGATCCCCTCCTGGATGTGATTGCATCGTGGTTGTCTTTCTTCATGTCGATCTCTCAGAGTAGATACTTCACCGAGGAGCGAGTCTAATCCATGATATGCAGGTGACGAGATTGTGTCTTCGGGTGGTTTGTTAGGCGAGAGACAGATGATCGGCATGGGCACCTCACCAACTCATGTGCGGCATAGTCAGTCGTCAACGAGGGCATGTTTATCATCATGGAACTCTCCCGAGAAGTGCAAAAAATGTTAGATCAGATTCACCGGCTGACGTTTGAGTTAGAGAGTTGGACAGCGCAATTAGCGCAACCAGGCGATGCAAGTGACACGCGGTATGTTGGAGACGTGGAGGCCGCGTATCAACGTCTCAAGGCAGGGATGGGTCGAAGCTCAGATGTGCTATTGCGAAAACTCAGCGTACCCTCTTCACCTGGGGGAGCTATTTTGGTGGCGTGTTTAGACGGAATTGCGGATACGGAGATGGTGGATCAAGACATTATTGAACCGATGTTAAGCACCAACGTCTCTCCGCAATCATGGGATCAGGGCATGTGGACTTGTCAGTCAATCGACGACTGACGCGGACCTAGTAGCCCGTATGTGCCTTGGGCGGAACAACGCTCCAATGATGGCGTGGGGTAGCTGGATTTAGAATGACCAGACGATGAAAATCATGGATGATTCTTTGCATAGAACACCCCAGTCTACGGAAATTTAGGCCCCTGCTGCTCAAGACTCCCCATGACGGTGCTTTGTTGTACATAAACCCTCAGCGTCACTTTGTGGTTCACCACCTAGGACGATATCTGCGAGTGAGTCAAAGAATGGGTTAAGTTCCACACCGTGAGGCCGCCGTCTAGATTGAACACACGTGACCACCCGTTTTGTGACAGGATACGGGTCGCCAGATAGCTGCGATGTCCACTACGGCAACAAGCCACGACGGTTTGCCCGGAAGGAATTTCGTGTAGTCGTTCCCGAAGTTCATTGAGGGGGATATGCTGTGCTCCCTCAATTCCGCCGCTTTCTTGAACCTCGTCGGGATCACGAACATCGAGCACGATGGGGGGATTGGAACTTTTGAGCCATTCACTAAGAGAATCAACCGATATACTTTGAATTAAGCCCTGATGGCGATTAACAGCGCTCATTCCGGTAATGACGATAGGATCCTTGGCCGCACCAATCGGTGGAGCGTAGGCAAGATCGAGATTAGCCAGGTCGTCGACTGTCATTCGCCCCTGAATAGCGGTGGCCATCACATCGATGCGTTTATCGACGCCCGTCTCGCCGAGAGCTTGTGCTCCTAAAACGCGGCCTGTGTGCGGGTCATAGAGTAATTTGAGCAAGATGTCTGTGGAACCCGGGTAATATCCGGCATGATTTCCTCTTAGGGTATGCAATGTCTCATACGGGATGTGTTCGCGTGTGGCTACCTTTTCCGTGAGCCCGGTCATCCCGATGACATAAGGAGAGAGGCGCACGATGCCCGTACCGAGCGCACCCGGAAGAGTGGCATCTCCGCCCGCGGCGTTCGTTCCAGCAACACGGCCTTCTTTGTTGGCAACCCCAGCGAGCGGCCACCAGCGCGGTTTGTTGGTTGCTAAGTCCCATTTCTCTACGGCGTCTCCCGCAGCCCAAATGCGTTCTTCTGAAGTTTTCATGTGGTGGTCGACCCGAATCGCCCCCGTGGGGCCGAGTTTGAGGCCGATGGATTTTGCGAGACTGAGCGAGGGACGCACACCCAGCCCGACTATGACGACATCAGCGGCTAGGCGTGCGCCAGAGGCAATGTCTACAATAGGATGGCCCAACTTTCCGTGAACTCCCGTAAAAGGGCTAGATAGTGCGAGGTGTATTCCTAGGGTGGGTAGAAGGGCTTCAAGGGCCCGCGCCATGTCGAGGTCGACCGGGGGCAAGACGTGGGAAGCTTGGTCGACTAACGTGACCTCGATTCCGAGGCTGTGGAGCACCTCTGCCATTTCCAGGCCAATAAATCCCGCACCGATGATCGCCGCATGTCGTACTAGGTGCAGATCGAGATATTCGCGAAGGCGCACAGCGTCTGGTACCGTACGGAGGCTAAAGACGTCCATGCGGTCGATTCCTCGGACGTTTGGGAGAATAGAGGACGCTCCGGGCGCTAATATGAAACGGTCGAAGTGATCTTCATAGGTACTGTTCGCTTGGACGTAGCGCAATTGGCCGCTTCGAGGATGGATGTCGATAACTTCAGTGTTGACATGGACGCGGATACGAAAGCGATCCCAGAGGCTTTCCGGAGTTTCTAATAACAGGTCCTGAGTGCTTGAAATTTGCCCGCCCACATAATATGGAAGTCCACAATTCGCGTAAGACACATAGGGACCTTTTTCAAAGATTACAATCTCCGCGTGTTCATCAAGACGTCTTGCTCGCGTTGCGGCGCTAGCGCCACCCGCGACTCCACCAATAATAGCAATGCGCATCACAATTCTCCTCAGTTGTTTTTATTAAATATACCCATATAGGTATATTGGGGTGAGGGCCAAAGGGCGCAGAATGAACGGGTCAGATGGCCAAACTTCAGCATAATCTCGGGATAGCGGCGTAGAAGCTGGCACAAAATCACGCAGCATCGGCGTCATGATTCAAGAGAAGTTCGGAGGACCACCGTGATCGGCTGTTGACCAAGAGAGCCGTAACTAAAGAGACCACGAGGTGCTCTGGGGATGAGCATACTCGACGGATTAGGTAAATTAGGATACCCATGGTGCGCAGAGGTTGCGGCTCTTTTTTGATTTCGATCAATGAACCATTACTGCCACTAGAAGTGGTTAACGATGTCGCCGTAGCGCCAAAATGCCTACGATGACGAGTGCCCAGATGGTGAGTTGCCAGAGGATCATAGTGACCCATGGGGATAGGTGTGAGAAGAAGTTTAGCAAATTCCAGGACACCTCCGTTCGAGTCAGCATAGTATCGTTACGAGTTTCTATCGTCCGCCGTCTATTGGACCTTTCGGGGATGTCCGTTGGTCCCGAGAGTGGTGGGGATCGAACCACAAAAAATATTTGGTTATGACGACCTTAGAACAGGTGTTCTCATAAGTAATTTCTCTTTCCGTCCGTTTCATCGGGGGTATAGCTGGTTCATTTCCCTCCACTACAGTTGAGTGTTGCCGCAGGAAGTGCGCTTGCCGTCTTTTCTGACCGCTACCTGCATCACCTTCGATTTCACCAATGAAAGGGCATGGCCAGTATTTGATGGATTGCGTGAAGATCTGAGCCGCCCGCAGTAATGGCTACCTGATAGAGGCCAATGACGAGATCGGTGATGTGATCTTGGCGATTATCGACGGACGCTGGTGGTGTCGTGTTGTTGGGGGATTAGGTCCAGATGGTCCTCCCTTTCGGGACAAAGAGCCCTAACCAGCGCGAAGCGTGATCTCTATACTCAAAGCAACGACAGATGGAGGGAAGATGATAGCCGTGGACCCGTACTCGGATGCTCCGCATGTAGTGACGTGGGAAGTGACACGGGCTTGCCAGTTGCATTGTCGCCATTGCCGAGCCCGTGCCATTCCCCGCAGAGATCCCCAAGAACTCGATTATCCAGAGATGCTTCCTGTACTTGATGATTTGCACCAGGGGTTTCGGCATTCACCAATTTTAGTGCTTACTGGCGGCGATCCGTTGGAACGTGATGATTTGGATGACATTATTCAAGCTGCGGTGCAACGTGATTTGCTGGTATCTATCGCTCCGAGTGTGACGCCGAAGCTCACTCAAGAGGTTGTTCGGCGATGGAAGGCACTAGGTGTACGGTCGATTTCCTTGAGTCTTGATGGGATTGATGCCACTACCCATGATGCATTCCGTGGCGTGCGGGGAACCTATGACCGCACGGTCATTATGGCCAAGACCATTGTGCAGGAAGGGCTCCGATTACAGATTAACACGTCGATTAGTCAGCAAACGGTGCATCAGATTGAAAAGATGGCTGATCTCGTGAAGAGCCTGGGCGTATCTAGTTGGGAATTGTTTTTCGTCATTCCAACGGGCCGTGCTCGCGTAATGGATGCCCTTTCTAGCCAACAGATCGAAGACGTGCTGGAGTGGGTTGCTGATTTTGCTCCGCAAGTCTCGTTCCGCATCACGTCGGTGGGAGCGCCTCAGTGGTCGCGTGTCCTCCATCAGCGGCATCCCGAGTCGGCGGCGCCTCGCGAGGTCGCGCGAGAGGCACGAGGATTTGCCTTTATTGACCATCAGGGGTTCGTTTATCCGAGTGGCTATTTGCCGGTGGCGGCAGGTAACGTTCGAGATAAGCCATTTTCTCAGATTTATCGGCATTCAGAGTT
>NZ_JBYCKN010000108.1:0-41179 GCF_057473405.1 Sulfobacillus sp. TH-112 | reverse complement strand
GGGGGGGGGTACCCCCCATGGTTTTTTCCCCGTGTTCCCCCCATTTGTGTCGGGGGGGGGTGGGGGGGGCAACGGTACCATTACCGGACTCTTCACGGTGCTGCTGGATGGCGACGATCCGACCGACCCCATCGGAGACGCCGTGCGAGGCATCTTGGACGGGAACCTTTACCTCTCTCGGTATTTGGCAGAACGGGCGCATTTTCCCGCTATTGATGTTCTAAAAAGCTTGTCGCGGGTCATGCCGTTGGTGGTGAATGAGGAGCATCAAGGGTTGGCACGGCGTACGCGGCGGATTCTCTCTCGATTAGAGAAGAATGCGGACCTCGTGGCGCTGGGGGCCTATCACCCGGGAGCCGATCCTATCCTCGATGCCTCCTTGCGGGTTGAACAGCCGCTCAATCATTGGCTTCAGCAAGGGGTAGATGAATTTTTTGACCCATCGGACGCCTTGCAGTCGTTGGCGGAACTGCTCGCCAGTGAGCCCGGATTGGAACTGGCATGATAGGGAATTGGCATGATTGAAGCATTGGTTGACCTCATTAATCGTGATATGGATGAGTTATTGCGTCAACTGGCCGACTTATTGGAAGAACGTCATCGTTACGAAATGCAAGTGCAGTATTGGCATGAGCATTTGCATGGAAGAAATAGTGCGTTCGGATTTGCACAAGGGGAGCAAATTGCGGCATGGTTGCAATATGGGGAGCGTGCACAACGTGAACTGAAAATCTTGGAAGAAAAGGATTTTCTTGTTGTAGAGCGAATATCTGATTGTCGAGATTTGTTGCTCAGCCTGACGCGCCGAAAGGAGGCGTTGACGGAAGTCCTCAATCGCCGTCGCCTAGCAGCAGAGCGATTGGCTCAGCGCAGGCAGATGAGAGACATGATGCAGCGGAATGCAGCCCAGCGCATGTTGCAAGAGGGGGAAGAACCATGGGCCTAGAGCCGAACCAAATCATCCACATTGTGTACCAAAATCGGCTCGTCACCAGCCGGGTGATTCGCAGCGTACGCAATGAGGTCTACATCGATGCTCTGCATGACGCCGAGACGGAGCTGACTCCGATGCCCGGTCAAAAGGTTCCTTTTCGATGGAGCGAGGATGACGCTTTATATGAGCAAGAGGGGCTGATTACCGATGTTCTCGACCCTATTCCGATTATGGTTGTGCACATGGAAGGAAAGCCTCGGGTGGTGGAATTGCGTAAATCCTATCGCATCAAGGCGGTTTTGCCAGTCGAGTACGGTCTTTTGCGACCGGATTCGGAGCTTTTGGTGACTACCACCCTGGATATTTCATTGACGGGACTGCGATTTCGCAGTGGCGTGAAATTATGGAACGGGCTCGAAATGAAAATGAGAGTACGTATTGAACAACGGACTATCGAAATGGCTGCTAAGGTGGTGCGGGTTGCACCCAAACCCCGTGAAATACGGGGACGGGAAAGTTGGGAAACCGCTGTCCATTACCTACACATGAGTGCCAATGACAGGGCCTGGCTTGAACAGTATTTGCGCCGTCAGCATGCCCGCTCGCAAGTCACAGGTTAAGATTTTTTATCACGGCATTGAAAGGAGGTGAAAAAATGCTAGTAAGTCTCGTGTCCATTGATACTCCTACAACCAGTGCAGCAACATCGCTGCCATCCAGCGAGAGCGGTCAGTCGACGACCGCAAGATTTCATAAGACGCTCAAAGGTGCAACCGAGGCAGCGTCTGAAAAGGTTGGATCCTCAGACAAAAAGCCTGTCACAACGTCTAGGCAGAAGACAACAAAGGCGTCTAAGAAACAGCAGAAGAACACACCTCAGGATGCCATGGTTTTAGGTGGTGTACTCAATGTGTCCTCGAACCATACCCTATCCGCCCTTAACGAGGACACGGCGTCGGTGAAAACCACGCAGTCCCAAGTGACAGTGTCCACGATGTCCGGTTCGCGCTTAATATCTCGGTCCCCCAAGGGGGTAAAAACATCTAAAGGAACGGGCGTGTCTCTTTCCAAGATGACATTGGCAGAAAAACAGCCATCGCTGAAGTCGCCCGTGACCATCATGAAGAGTACCGTGAATGGCGTTCTAAAAGGGGCATCAAAGGGATCTGTTCCGACCTCTTCATCGAAACCTGCTGCGACGTCCATGACGCCACCAATCGAGGACACGCCTTCTCAGGATGCCGCAATGAGGGCCAAAATGATGTCAGAAACCCCAGATAAGAAGGCTCGCGCTGAGACGGTATCCCCAAAGAAGCCGTCGCTAGATAAAGGGAATGCGTCCACAACCAATAGTGGCACTCCGTCTACGTCGGGATCGCAAACCGTTACGGCACCATCGGGTAGTGGGACGCCAGTGGGGTCCTCGTTGGGACACGTGGGTAGTGTCGTGTCGCGCAGTCGATCGACGCAGGTGTCATCGGATCCCACGAAAGATGCCACTGCCGCGACATCGAAGCCTCCAGGTTGGACCATCCAATCGACGGGGGGGAGCAATCAAGGGGGAATTAAGCAGTCAACCTGGACAATTCGGCCGCCTTTGGCGATGGGACCGGCGATGAAAATGGATCTGACTCAACAAGGATCCAACCTCAAAGCGAATCTTACGGTCAATTCGGAAAGCCTCGGGATGTTCAATATGAGTCCGACAGCGCTTCCGCACCAGGCGGTTCATCTACCGGAGGGCGTTTCGACATTGCAGTTCTCGTTGACGGCACAGGGAGGCTCATCCCAGATGTCAGGAAATGGTTATACGCCATCGGGCGGTGGGTATTCGGGAGAGGGATCCGCCTATGGACAATCGGGATCGTCGAGTAGCGTGACCGATACGGTGGCCGGGAGTGGGGCGTTGCTGCAAGGCATCGACTATCGGGTGTAAAAGATTTTTAAGAGAAAGGAGAGAGTGTAGTGAGTGTGAGTCCTCTTTCAGCGAGTACCGTGAATAGCGTGAATACTACCCCATCGACCACCAGCCTTTTGAGCGGTTTGACGAGTACGAGCACGACGACTAGTAGTCAGTCTTCAACCAGTGCGACGTCGCAGTTGGGGGAGTCAGCATTTTTGACGTTACTGTCAGCGGAACTTCAATACCAAAATCCTCTACAACCCATGGACAATACCCAGTTTGTGGCCGAGTTGGCGCAGTTCTCGCAGCTATCAGCCACGACCAGCCAGACTTCGACGTTGAACAATATTTTAACGTCACTGCAAGGAAATTCCTTGGTGAATGCTAGTCAAATGATTGGAAAAACCGTCACCACTAGCTCCGGTACCGGAACCGTGACCGCGGTCACCTCGACGTCCGGAGGCCTTTCCTATGAAGTGAAAGGCATCGGTTCGGTGACATCAAGCGACATCACGGGAATCAGTGAAGCCTCGTCATGAGCACGATTAACAGCATTGGCGCGATTAGTGGGTCGAGCCCGGTCAATACCGAGCCAAAGGCGGCTTCGGGATTTCAGGAACTGGTGCAGCAGAAGGTGACATTTAGTCGTCACGCGGCAGCTCGAATGCAGGAACGTCACATTAATCTTTCGCAGAAGGACATGGCACTTTTAGAAGAGGCGATGGGTAAGGCACGGACCACTGGGGCGAATAAGGCAGCCATTGTGATGGATTCGGGGATTTTTATTGTCGCTCCGGGGAGCAATACGGTGATTACCACAGTACCGAAAGAGAGTGCACAACCGATGCAAGTGATTTCCGAAGTGGACGCGATGGTCTTAGTAGGCGGGGCCTCATCTGAGGGCGCTTCGTCCCCCCGACCGACCGACGGGGGACAACCAACGCCAGTCCACTGGAGTCTTATACAGAATACGGACCAATAACCAGAGGAGGCCAATATCATGGCAGGTAGTATGTACGCAGCGATTTCTGGATTAAATGCCAACCAATCGCTACTGGGTGTGGTGGCAGAAAATATCGCCAACTCGGAGACTGTGGGGTATAAAGCGAGTTCGATGAACTTTTCGCAGGCACTGCAGCAAACCGTGTCTGGCGCCTCGGCGCCGACAGCCAATCTCGGTGGTATTGATCCGGAACAGTTGGCCGCAGGAGGGGCCGTCAATGTGGCCGATGTGCAAGTGAATACTAGTGAAGGGACATTGCAGTCGACCGGCATTAACACCAATCTGGCGGTGCAAGGGAACGGATATTTTGTGGTCCAAACCTCCGGTGGGGGACTCGCCTATACCCGAGCAGGCGATTTTAGTATGGATGCGAACGGAAATATGGTGGACCCCTCAGGCGACAAGGTGCTGGGATGGAGTCCCACCACCGTCGCGAGTAACGGACAGACGGCGACGAACATGGTCCCGATTACGATTACACCCAATGAAACGCAGGCCGCTACCGCGACTAATGCCGGTACTGCCGCCGCACCGGCCGTGCCCATCGCCCTGTCGGGCAACCTGGATAGTCAGGACGCCAGTGATACGGTGCCAGTGACCATTTACGATTCCCAAGGGAATGAGATTCCGGTGACACTGACCTTTACCAATGCTAATCCTACGAGTGGGGGCACGAGTTGGTCGGTCAGTTATAGCTATCAGCTACCCGGTTCGAGTACCGCAACTAACGGTGGCCAGATTGGGACATTGAGTTTTGCCAGCACCCCGCCTACGTATACGAGTTCAGGTAACATCAGCATTACCCCTACAGATGGTTCAGCCGCTATTTCATTCCCTTTGGCGAGTTCGAGTTTCGCGAACCTCACCGGATTTGCGATGTCGACCAGCATCCAAGCGACAGCGAATGGCAACCCAGCCGGTACGCTTGAGAATTTTACCATTGGTTCTGATGGAACTATTACCGGGAGTTTTTCCAATGGCCAGACCCAGGTTTTAGGACAAGTGGCGCTAGCCAACTTTACCAATCCGGGAGGGTTACTCAATATTGGTAATACCTTGTGGCAACAATCTCCGGACTCCGGGAATCCGCAAGTCGGTACGGCGTCGACGGGCCAATTGGGGAGTATTGCGGCCGGGGAGTTGGAGGGATCTAACGTGAGCCTCGCCAATGAGTTTGTGAATATGATCATTGCCCAGCAAGGCTATCAAGCTAATTCTAAAGTTATTTCGGTCGCGCAAACCCTAGATAGTACCTTGGTGAACGCGATTCAAGCATAAGCACTTCATCACAAGCGGCCTCAAAGCCTTTTTGGGGCCGTTTTTTATTGCGTTTATCACCATGGGATAGTATGTAGCCCTATTGCAGGGTATTGGTAAAGGGCATTTGGCTATACGTTTCCGCTTTGTTTCCTTGGATATATTGACTGACCCACAGGGTATGAGCATTAATCGGCTGCAGAGAAAGATGCATTGGAATGGACTTGGTGGTTCCCGACAGCGTTCCTTCCTCGAGAGAACCACGAAGTTGTAACTTCTTAGGAGACGTGCGCGTGCCTCGCAATATGCCTTCATTAAGAGTGCCAAATTCGCTGACATAGACATCAATGGAAATGCGTGCTCCGTCAATCGACTCGATACTAAATTCTTCTCGGGGAGCACCTGAGCCTGGGCTATTGAGCTGCCAAGCGACGTTGGTTGATAACACGGTGGGCCCTAAAGAGAGAGTGTTGTGATGCGATTCGACACGCGTTTTGGCCGAATGGCGTGACACCGCCACAGGTGATGCTCCGCAACCCGCAATTAATACCGTTAAAGTCGTTAATGGAATCATCCACGACAGACGTCTCGTGTTCACGATGAAGTCACTATCCTTTCCACGCCCCATCATATCATGTTCGCTCCGAGGTGCTGTGCACAAAAATTTGCCGTGCTGTCATAGGAATAACTTATGACGATTAGTTACATGCTTCTTTTGCAGGGAGGCATGACGGGTGTCATACACGGCAAGTTTTTATTACGATGCACTGCTTTGGGCAGCCATCTTGTATGGCGCGGGTGTCGTCTTTAAGTTTGGCAGCGTATTTCTCTATGAAGCGCTCATGCCGTGGTTCTCAGACCACCCGAGTCAGAAAAAGGCCAAGCCTCAATTGTCGAAATCTCAAACCATTTTATGGTGGGGGCTCGGGGGATACCTCTTACTCTCCGGTTTGGTACAGATTCCACCCCAACTGGCACTAGAACACAAAGAGACTCTTCTAAAGATGCTAGGGATCATGCATGCCCCGGGAATCGGGGCAGGCTTAGAAAGGGCGTGGGTCGGTTTTTTTGCCCTTCATCCCATTACCTACAACATTTTAAGTTTCATGATTCAAGCGGTCTTGGGGATATTTCTCCTCACCGAGCGCGCAACCCTGCTCGGAAAAGTCACCATGGTCGCCACGGCACTCTGGGGGCTTATCATAGCCATATTTCCGGAAGGGCTGGGTTTTTTACTCGGTTCCCGCAATGCCATGGTGTCGGGGATTCCGGGAGGATTTTTGGTTGCGGCCGTCGCGATTTTGCTATTAATCCCGTACGACCGCTTTAGCGAGAGGATGTTCTTACGCCGCGGACGGCTGGTGTGGGGACTCATGTGGGGAGTCGGGTGTGTTTGGCAGGTCCTCTTTTTTCGTTCCCACCGGCAGGCAGCGCTTTATATGGTATCGCCCTCCTTTCCGCAGCCCGCGGTGATTACTAGAGTGATTGAGGGCATCGGACGATGGGCGACATTCGATCCGGTGTTAGCGAACTTGTGTTTGATGGTAGGCATTGCGGTGGTGGGCGTCACAGTCTTCTTTGGCGTGACGGGGAGCCGCTACTTTGTACTGGTGATTTTATTTTTATTTTGGTGGATTAATCAAGACTTTGGCCTTCTACCCCAATTCGGCCTGATGCTTAATACCGCGCCGCTTTGGATTCTGGTGGCGTGGGCGCTGGATGAGAGCTCCATCGCTAGAGCGGCTGCGGTGTAACTTCCACTGTCCAAGGCGCGAGGTTGTCTTCGCGGGGAAAGGAGATTCGTTGAAAAAGCCATCCAAGTCCTCTACGTTCAACCAAAAGGGCACAGCCTATAACGAAACATTAAAGGATTTGACGCAATCCAGTCAAAGCATGGTTCAGTGGCTTGATGCCCTATTAGAAGAAGAGGCCCAGACCGGATCGGTGGCATCTTATAGTGGTTCGCTTGATGAGGCGTATAATCTCCTTAAATCCACCCTAGGAGAGTCACCGGACATCATCATACGACGTTTTCAACTCGGGCAAGGCCGATGGCCGGCCATGATTGTCTTTGACGATGGCCAGGTGGATAACGCGATTGTTGATCGTGATACGCTCATGATGATGGAACTTGCCACTCCTCAAGAAGTGAGTCCAAAGGCGCTGTTTGACGCTATTCATTATCACTTTCTCGCCGTAGGTCACGTCAAAATCGGGACCAAATGGGCGGACATTATGCCCTCGATGCTATTAGGGATGACCCTTCTCTTCATTGATGGTGTGGCCAATGCTTAATGCTGGATTCCGTCAAATTTCCTTCTCGCAACATTGGTCGCTCGGAATCGGAGCCATCCATTAAAGGACCTCAAGAAGCCTTCACCGAAGTGCTGCTCACGCAGATGAATCAATTGCGAAGGCGGTTACCGGCACCTAGTCTGCAATTTGAACCCTTCACGATTGGTACGGAGAGTCATACCACCGTGTTAGTTTGCTATGTCAGGAATGTGGCCAATCCTGCCATCGTGGATGCCATCAAAAAGCGCATGGGCGCGATATCCCGGGCTTCGGTTCAAACCAGCAATGAAGTCGGGGAATATCTTGCGGATCGGCGCATCACCATTTTTCCGCAATTGCGGATGAGCGATCGGGTGGACTTAGTCGCTCGAAACCTCTCACAGGGCAAAGTTGCCATCTTAACGGCCAACGATCCGACGGCGTTGGTTTTGCCCAATACGCTGATGGATTTTTATCAGACCACCCAAGATTATGCGTTCCCCTTTTGGGATGCGACCTTGGTACGTATCGTACGACTGGCGGGACTATTAGTGGGCCTTTATTTGATGCCACTTTATATTGCCTTGAGTTCGGTGAATCCGGATCTCTTTTCATTAAAGCTGCTCCTAACAGTGACTGGGGCCCGTCAAGGGATGCCGTTTCCTCCCGTCATTGAAGTGATGATTATGTGGTTTATTATCGAAATTCTGCGAGAAGCCGCGAACCGCTTACCCCAGCAAATGGCGACCACGATTGGGACTGTGGGAGCGGTAGTCGTGGGGACGGCGATTGTGAAAGCGGGACTCATTGATGCCATAATGATTATCATTGTCACGATTACCGCCTTAGGACTTTATACCGTGCCCGCCATCGAATTAGCGTCGACCTGGCGGTGGCTGTTTTGGTTTTATATCGGTGCGTCGTGGCTCTTTGGGATTTATGGGATCGTGCTTTTTAGCGTGGTACTCATTACCCACCTCAATTCCTTAGAGAATTTTGGCGTCCCCTATTTCGCGCCGCTGGCTCCGATTCGCCTACGAGATTTGAAGGATTCTTGGATTCGATTGCCCTTCCCGGACCTTCTTTTACGCCCACGAACTCTGAGGACGTTGGACCCTCGGCAAGGGGTTTCTGATCCAGTGCACTCCAATTTTGACTTGCATCGTGTGCAACAGAGGTATCGGCGGTGAGGTGGCCCTCGAAGCTTGTCATAGTGTCTATGCTTTCATTGATGATGTCTCTTCTTTCGGGTTGCTGGAGTGATCGGCCCGTAGAGTATCGCGCACTGGCGCTGGCCATGGGATTTTCTCCGGCGCCCCAAGCGAAGATTCGCGTCACCCTGCAGTTTCCGACCCGATCCGGGCTCACCACTCTCACGGGTGCAGGAGCGTCTTCCGGGTCTAGTGGATCCACTAGTCCGCCGAGCTATAGCGTATCCGCTACTGGAATGACGCCCGGGAGTGCTCTCGCCCGCATTCAAGGACAGGTGCAAAGCGAAGTATACTTAGGACAAATTCAGATTTTGGCCTTTTCCCCGCGACTCAGCCAGAGTCAAATGGGGACTATCGACGATTTTTTGACCCGCATGGGACCGATGGATAAGACCGCCTATGTGGTGGGGACTCCTTCTGTGAAGGCACTCTTTTCGGTAAATCCCAGTAACGGGGCATTACCGGTCATGGATTTGGTGCAAGGATTCAGCTGTAATAATTGTGAAACCGTGACATATCGTCAGCACCAATGGGATCTGGAGGTGGCGCTTCCGACCCCTGGGGATAGTGCATGGATGCCATACGTCACGATAGGGCCCAAAGGGTTTGTGACCGATCAGATTATGGTGTATCGCGGACTCATTCCGGCCGAAATTCTTCCTCCAAGACAAAGCATGTTATTGGGATATACTCTTGGGCGCACCGGAAGGGGTTACGTGAGCTATATGGCGGGGGGCGATCGCATTGGCGTTCGCACGATGACGGCGTCACCGAGTGAAAAGGCCACTCTGGACAATGGGAAACTCACCCTCTGCATGAATCTAAATATCACGGGCACACTGGATACTTGGACCGGACCTGCGCTGACACCGGCGCTGGTGCAATGGATCCAGAGCCACACCAATCAATTTCTCTCGCAGCAAATTCTCTCGGCCTTGGTGAGTGTTCAGCAACATGGATCGGATCCCACGGACTTTCTTGGGCCGCTCATTTGGCGAAAGGAACCCCAGTGGCGGTATCTTCCAGTATGGGAAAAGGTCTATCGTACCGCAGACGTGGTAGTGCACGTGAATTTTCATTTGCGTAACGTCGGTGATTCGAACTAGGAGGCGCTCGTGGAAACCATTAACGCATGGCAATTTGCGACGGCCATGATTGCGAGCTATATTGGACTCGGAGTCTTTCAATTTCCACGGGAATTGATGGACTTTTCGGATGGCGAGGCGCTGTGGTCATTGCTTCTCTTGAGTTTGGTCTTCTTCGGCATCTTAAAGCTCTATATGCACCTCGCGTTGCAAATGGGAGACCAGCCGATTGGACCCCTGTTAAGTGACTTGTTTACTCCCGTGGGAGCCCTTCCCTTGCGACTGATCCGATTTAGCATTGGGGTGCTTTTGGCAGCCTCGGCACTGGCCAACTTCGGCCAGGTCATGCGTACCTTTTTTTTGCCGGGAACTCCCATATGGGCAATTGAAGCGGCGCTGATGCTCACGGCAGGGTACATGGCCTGGTATGGCGCTGCCGTTGTGGCTCGGACCATCGAGACGGTCTTTTTACCCAGTCTGGTAGGCTCGATCATGATCGGCTTCTTGGTCGTCCATGAACTGCACTTTCTTTGGGCGCTTGTTCCTTCGACTCATATCAAGGTCGATGCGCTGGCACTCGGCGCCTACCATAGTTCCTATATCTATTTCTCGTTTGATACCATTCTCGGTCTCTATCCCGTGGTACGACCGGAGCGTCGACAAGCCGCACTCACCTATGCTACCCGGATGTATCTTGGAACGGTTGGTGTTTTTCTTTTTGGGCTCGCGATTGTGGTCGGGACGGAAGGCCCATCTGCGGTGTCATTGATGCAATGGCCACCAGTTTCGGCGTTGCGCCTCGCTAATGCGCGGGGATTTTTCATTAGTAAATTGGGGCTTCTGGTGGTGGTCTTATGGGGGCTTTTCATCCTCGCATTTATCGGTCTTCGTCTTTGGTATGTCGCCTACGAGGTGTCTCTTCCGTCCAAACAACATGTGTTAGTCGGACGCTATCATTGGGTCGTCATCGCGGTGAGCGTTGCCATTTTCATTGTGGCACAAACCTTTGGCAATGTGGTGGTGCTAGTACACGTATTTCAAACCTGGGGCATCTTTGCCGTGACATGCTATCTTGTGATCTTTCCGTTGTTGGTACTTATGGCACTCGGCCTGCGTCGCCGCCACCAACGGCATTCGCCGGGATTATCGACGGACACTTAGTATCTTAAAACCAGAATCTTTAGCTCCCCGCATCAGCAGTGCGAGGCTTGGCTGTCCATTTAGGAAAAATCCTGGTGTCGGTGGCGAGGTGAATTGCTCCTGAGCCATGGTATAGAACCCGCGGGGTGATATCAAGAGGGACTACGGTGTACCAATGCTTTTTGGCAGGACATGCATTTTACTCATATTTCATAAACTACCACGGCCCTTCTTGGTAACTGTGCAAAGCGTGTTTCACATACCGAATCACGTTATCGGGGAGAGCTGACATGGCCTACCATGGCAACTGGTCACCTTGATGCAGCTCCTCAATGACGGTTCGCCTCCGTCAATGTGACCCGCTGGTACACGCTAGTAGCGGTCTTCGTATCCCGTATTCGATCGCAAGACGAGCAATGCGTCACGGTCGTGAACGAGAAAAATGTGAACTCTGGCCATCACTTTCAATCCTGTGATGGGTCGATCCTTCTCGATAAAATGCGAGGGAGTACCATGCGACGACACGGCTGCTGCTATTATACGGGCCGAGAAGACGCTGCTCTTGCGTCCGCCATGGCTTTCCTATTCAGGGTCAAATGGTGTTTTAAAGGGTATTCAACGCGGCCAGGGCTATTAAGTGAACGGACCTTAAGAGCGTCGTCAATTCTAAAAGCAGGAGATTTCTTGTTGATGGCGAATTGTCTCCTTCGAAGCGATTTGTATTATAACTATGGTAAATAGGACTTCGCAGAAAAGCATCACAATTACCGGAATTTGAGAGCGGTTTTTTTGAGATTTGGCCGATGGAGTGACAGGAATTATCCCGCCTGATCGCGAATACAGTGACATGCTTTAGGAAGGAAAAGAACTACTGTATCACTTCTTTTCGCGAAGACGTTGATGGTTTGACGGCCACCCGGACCAACTTGGTCCGGCGTGTTGATTCTTATACTAGGAGGGCGGTTATGGCGACAGCTGAGTTGAAACCCAGTCCCCCATCTTCGAAACTTATGGAGCGCCGTAGCGCTTCACGAGAATGGCGAACATTTTGGAAGAATCCTTTGGCGTGGTTCGGGGTTATTGTTCTTGTAATCCTCATTCTTTTTTCCTTTGCAGGCCCTATCTTCTACCATGTGAGTGCCTATGCGCCCAATCTCAATGATGCCTTGGCCGCACCGAGCGCTAAACATCTCTTGGGGACCGATAGTTTGGGACGAGATGTTCTGATCCGTCTCATGATTGGTGGCCAGCTCTCGCTCGAGGTGGGATTTGCTGCGGCTTTTGTGACCATGTTGATTGGTGTGGTCTTCGGGCTTACTAGCGGATTTTTGGGTGGCGCCACTGATGTCATTATGATGCGTGTGGTGGATGTCTTGTACGCTATCCCGAGTCTTTTCTTATTGCTCTTCCTGGATTCGGTCTTTCGACCGAGCGCGCTGTTATTGGTCTTCGTAATTGCCGCCGTGTCCTGGTTTGGTGTCGCCCGTCTAGTGCGGGGAGAAGTACTCTCTCTGAAGAACCGGGAGTATGTTGAAGCGGCTCGGGCGCTCGGTTCGGGTAATTTTCGTATTATGTTGCGGCATTTATTGCCGAACGTGCTAGGGGTAGTGATGGTGGCGACCACCTTGCAGGTGGCGAACGCTATTTTGACTGTCGCCGGACTGAGCTTCTTAGGGCTGGGACTTCCTCCGCCGACACCGAACTGGGGAGAGATGCTCTCCGATAGTATGACCTACATGTTTCAAAATGCCTGGTGGCTCATCTATCCACCGGGGATCGCTATATTATTGGTCGAACTTTGCGTGAACTTTATCGGGGTGTCTCTGCGGCAGGCCTACGATCCGCGTCTACGGAAGTAAGGAGGGATATCGTGGCACGATTTATCATCTACCGTTTCATTCAAGCCATACCGGCGATGATAGGTATTACCATCATCGGATTCTTTTTAGTCCACATTGTCCCTGGTGGGCCGGCGCAGGCAATGCTCGGCGCCCGGGCTACACCGCAGAAGATTGCGGAAGTGAATCGTATCTATGGGTTAAACAAACCGATTTTTGAACAGTATGTCATTTGGCTTAGCCAGATTATCCGTGGAAACTTTGGAGAGTCCTATTTTTATAACGAGCCGGTGTTAAAGCTTATTGCCATTAACATGCCGCGGACGCTCGCGATTGTAGGGATTGGGGTGCTGGTCGCTCACTTGGGATCGGTGATTCTCGGAAGTATTCAAGCCTACTACCACAACAGTTGGTTTGACTACGCGATGACCGCCGTCACCTATTTCTTTTATGCGATGCCGATTTTTTGGTTGGGCATTATCCTCATTTTGCTGTTCTCGGTCCACTTCAGTTGGTTCCCCTCGGGAGGGTTGAGTAATCCCATGAATCCCAATCCGGGAATTGGCTCATGGATTGCCCATACCACTCTTCCCGTCATTACCATTGTTATTGGGACCATTGCGGGATGGGCGCAGTATATGCGTAGTTCGATGGAAGAAGTGTTGGTTCAGGATTACATTCGCACTGCCCGTTCAAAAGGGGTCAAAGAGTCGCTGGTGTTGATGAAGCATGGGCTAAGAAATTCCATCTTGCCGCTTATTACGCTCTTAGGATTTTCACTGCCGAATCTCTTCGCGGGCGCTCTCTATGTGGAAGTGGTGTTTAATTATCCCGGAATGGGCCTCTTGTTCTGGAATGCGGCGAACCAACGCGACTACCCGATTATTCTCGGGATTGTGGTCATTACCGGTGTTCTTACGATTCTCGGCAACCTATTTGCCGACTTGCTCTACGGTCTCATTGATCCGCGCATTAAATATAATTAGCAACGACATCCGGGGAGGACAGCGGCCCTCCCCTTTGGTGTATCTTTCGGGGACTTGGGAAAAGGGGATTAGCTATGGAATTCGACCAGCATTTATGGGACGAGATTGAGCCTTGGATGATTGAGATTCGACGGACAATCCATCGGCATCCTGAGATGGGACTCGAGACCATGCAAACACAGCTCACAGTAGAAGCGGCATTGGATACAATCGGGGTTTTGCATTCGCGTCCAATTGCCTATGGCGTGAAGGCCGTGATCGGGCAAGAGAAAAAGGGGCCAGCGTTGTTGTTACGCGCCGACATGGACGCACTTCCGATTGCCGAAGAGAATGATTTGCCCTTTAAGTCTTTAGTACCTGGGGTGATGCATGCGTGTGGACACGATTGCCATACGGCCATGTTGCTAGGGGCGGCCCGTTACATTGCAGCCCATCGGAAGGAACTCAAGCGCCCAGTGGTACTCATGTTTCAACCCGCCGAAGAAGGACCCGGTGGCGCGGTTCCGATGATTGAGCAAGGCATCTTATCTGACCCGCCAGTCTCCGAGGCGGCCATGGTTCATGTCAGTTCCGAACTGCCTTATGGGGTGATTGGTCTTCGCGAGGGGCCGAGTATGGGAGCTTGTGATGATTTTGAACTCACTATTATTGGACGCGGTGGCCATGGATCGACGCCGCACGTCGGCGTCGATGCGATTTTTGTGGCGGCATCCGTGATTCAAGCCATACAAGCGATTGTCAGCCGTGAGCAAGACCCATTTGATGCCTTGGTAATTAGTGTGGGTACGATTCATGGAGGATATCGGGAAAACATCATTGCCGATCGGGTGACGTTGACCGGGACCATCCGTACCATGACGCCTCAGTCGCGGCAACGGGCAGTATCGCGCTTTCAAGAAGTGGTCCGTGGGGTTGTTGCCATGTACGGGGCACAGGTTGCACTGCATATTGAAGCGGGCTATCCACCTTTGGTGGCCGACGTTCCCTGGGCTCGGAGAGTCCGCCACACGGTGAGCACTCTTTTGGGGGAGGACGCGGTGCAAGAAATCCCGCCCACACTTGGGGTGGAAGACTTTGCGTATGTCGCTGAAAAGGTCCCGGGTGTGTGCTTGAATGTCGGAATCCAGGGGGAAGCGTTTACGACGGGCCTGCACTCAGCGGGGCTCATTGTGGATGAGCGTGGCTTAGCGGCAGGCGCTAAGGGGTTCATTGCACTGGCATTAGACGCCTAATCAGATCGTTTGGCCGTTCATCGCACCGGAGAACGGGGGGGCTGACCGTGCAGTTCTCGCATGACGTCATCTAACACCAGGTGGGTTGTGCGTTCCATGGCTTCTTGAGTGAGGCCCGCGATATGGGGCGTGAGGTAGACTTCTGGAAAAGCGGCTAGCGGGTCAGGTTGAAGCGGAGGTTCGATTTCTCGAACATCGAGAAACACCGCTTTGAGGACGTGGGCCATGAGGGCCTCTCGCAGAGCATTTTCATCAATGAGCGCCCCTCGGGCGGTATTAATGACCACCATTCCTGATTTCATTAACGGGATGGTGGTTTTGTTTAATAGATGATAGGTGTCAGACCGTAATGGGGCGTGCAGACTGAGGACGTCAACCGTGGCCAAGAGCGCTTCTAAGGTCAAAGAGGCTTGTACTGTGCCGTCAACAATGAGGGGATGAAATGGTGCGACGTGAGGATCATAGCACTGCACTCTCATCCCCAAGAAGCGAGCCATGCGCGCAATTCGGCTTCCGATGTCCCCGAGGCCCACAATACCGAGAGACTTCCCGTAGAGTTCTCGACCCCCGAGACTACGCTGCCAGTTCCCGGCTTTGGTATCGTCTGACCAGCGCAGCCATGGACGAACGCTGTACAGCAGGGCTCCCATTACGTATTCCACCACGGCAATGGCATTGGCAGAGCGCGCATAGACGACATGGATGCCGCGAGCATGGCAGGCGGCAAGGTCAATATTATCGAGACCGACACCAAGGCGCCCGATCACCCGGAGGTGGGGAGCTTGATCCAGGAGATCAGACGTGATGGCGGTGCGATTGCGGATCACGAGAGCGGTGGCCTTCCTGAGCATAGCCCCGAGGGCGTCCTGGTGCTGCCAAAGGTCCGGCGCATAGAGGCTTTCATAATGCAGCATTCGGAGCCTCTCTTGCCCGATTTGATCCATCCATTCCGTGGCGATGATCATGAATTCACCTCTTTGTCAAGTTTATTGGAAGAATAAACCTGCGCTTTTCTGCTTTAAAATAGCCCTTGAAGTTTCCTATTCCACAGGGACAGTTTTTATAATGGCCAAGAAAGATTGGGGGCTTTTCTCAATGTCGTCCGTTGGACTTTTCCTGCGGTTTCTTTGGGCCATGTTGTTGGTACTGGCCTTAGCGTATGTTGCTGTGCGCATGCTGAAGAAGATTGGCTTCGGCAAGTCGAGTCCATCTCGGTATATAAATCAGATTGACTACCTCAGTATGGGACCTAAACGGGGGATTGCTTTGGTACAAGTGGTCGATCGCACGGTGGTGCTGGGGGTCACTGATAACGGGATTTCCCTCCTTATGGAGGTGGAGCCGGGTGCCATGGCGGAACGAGCTTCTGCAGTGGCCGATCCGATGGCGTCTCCTCCCTCGATTTCCCAATTTGCTGAAGAGATGATTAAGCGATTGAGACGGGATGGAAAGCAATGAAGCGTCGCATCTTGCGTTGGTCTGTTCCATTTTTGGCCGTGGCGATGGTGTTCTTGGCGTCTTCTCCCGTTTGGGCACAGAGTATTGGAATTCCGTCGATCTCCATTAATTCGGGGCATAGTTCATCGCCCAGTCAAACGATTGGGGTGTTGGCGCTTCTCACTATCATTTCGTTCGTGCCGGCGATTTTGCTCACCATGACCGCCTTTACACGGGTCATTACGGTGCTATCCTTTGTGCAAAGTGCCCTCGGACTACAGTCCACACCCCCCAGTCAGGTGCTAGTGGGGCTAGCATTATTTTTGACCTTTTTTATTATGGCGCCAACTTTTTCAGCGATTAATCACCAAGCACTCCATCCCTACCTTGCGGGGCATATTTCCCTCACGGCTGCGGGCACTCGGGCGCTGAATCCCTTGAGGGTGTTTATGTATCATGAAACGCGAACATCGGATTTAGCCATGTTTTTGAGTATGGACCATGTGAAGCCGCCGCATAGTCTCAAGGGCGTTCCGACCATTGCGTTAATTCCGGCGTTTATCATTTCGGAGTTGAAGACGGCATTTGAAATTGGGGTCTATATTTACATTCCGTTTGTGGTCATTGATATGGTAGTGGCGACCATCTTGATGTCGATGGGCATGATGATGGTACCGCCGACCTTGATTTCTTTGCCCCTTAAATTGTTGCTTTTCGTCCTAGCGAATGGCTGGGCATTAGTGGTTCAGTCATTAGTGTTGTCCTTTCACGGAGGTTAATGATGTTCGATCATGTGTTGCAATTAAGCCAAGAAGCGATGGTGACGGCCGGCATTGTGTTGCTACCCCTTCTGGCGGTGTCGCTTATCGTTGGGCTCCTAGTGGGGATATTCCAAGCCACCACGCAAATTCAAGAAATGACGCTGTCGTTCTTACCCAAATTGGCGGCGCTCGGCATTATTCTTTATATCGGGGGCCCATGGTTTTTGAGGATTTTAGTGAGCTTTATGCATCAAGACCTGGCGAATTTTTGGCAGCCTGGCTTTCTTCCATGAGCATTTTCGGCATTAAAATGCGAAAGCGCCGCAATTTGTCTCGTACAATACACATACATCCTCCCATAGGGATGGATAGGGATGGTTGGGTTTGACACTCTCTTTACAACTGACCGCCTTGACAACGGCATTTTTTCTGGTCGCGTCACGGGTGGCAGGTATCGTGGTCGCAGCGCCGTTTTTCGGGTCAAGCTACATCCCGGCCAAGATTCGGGTGGCGATGGTTTTTGTGTTAGCCCTCATCTTGACTCCGGGGCTACATGTGGCCTCGGGAATGACGTTTGGGCTAACCATGGTGGTGGGCGTGTTAATCCAATTTGCGATTGGGACCATGATGGGGCTGGTACTAGCCCTCTTCTTGAGCCTTTTTGGGATGGCCGGAGAAATTATCACCTATCAGTTAGGGGTAGGATTGGCCGTGTCGGCCAACCCGGGGTTGCTCTCGGAGGGATCTTTTTTAGCGGAATGGGACACCTTGTTGGCCACCTACGTATTTGTGGTCGCGGGGGGCCCTGAGCTCGCCATCACGGCGTTACACGCGAGCTTTCAAGCCATCTCCATTAATGCGCTAGTGATTCCCGGTGCTTCGTTTGGGTTCATTGCCGGGCTTTTTCAAACCATTTTAGAAATTGCACTGTTGATTGCAGCGCCCTTAGTGATCACGGGGCTGGTTGTGAATTTAAGTGTGGGGATTTTATCGCGAGCGTTTCCGCAGTTAAATGCCTTCTTTTTCGCATTGCCGATTAATTTTGGGTTAAGTCTATTAATTTTTGTGGCAATCTTACCATTGATGTTGTCGGTGATGCCGAATATTTGGCAAGAAGCGTGGACCGACGTGAGTCGGTTGTTGGTGTATTTGGAAGGGCGCGGGTAAATGAGTCAAGCACAGCTATGGTCGATATCGGGTCCGTGGTTCATGGCCGAGCGCACGCATGCTCCCACCCCTCGTCGACGGGAGCGAGCCCGTCGCGAAGGGCAGGGATGGTTTTCTCCAGATTTCCAGGGGGCTGTGGCACTGGTGGTGGCGGTGCTGGTTTTGCGATGGTATTTGCCATTTGCTGGCCGTGACCTCGCTCACATGGAATCGGCCATTTTGGCTTTGAACATTGGTCCTGACTTTTCCGTGACCTGGTATAGTGCGGCGAGCGTGGCCGCCAAGACATTACTCAGTGTGCTCATGCCGATTGTCCTGCCGATTACTGGCGTGGGATTGCTCGCTGCGGTGGCTCAGCGAGGATTGCGATTCAATTTTACCAAGCTCGCCCCTGACTTTACACGCTTAGATCCCATCGCCGGACTCACCCGTCTTTTTTCGGTTCAGGGACTCTGGCTCTTGGCGAAAGGGCTACTCAAAATGGCCATTATTGGGGTGGCTGTGGGATTGAGCATTGCTGGGCAATTGGGTACTTATGCACAGATGTTGGTAATGCCGCTTGGCACGGCCTTAAAGGAGTCGAGTACGCTTTTAACCGGTGTCATGTTGCGAGCGGCAGCGGCGTTTTTCGTCATTGGAGTGATTGACATGGGCTATCAATACCGTTCATATCAGCAAAGTTTGAAAATGTCCACCGAAGAAGTGCGCGATGAAGCGAAAGAGTCCGAGGGAGATCCGAAAATTCGTAGCCGTCGACGCCAATTGCATCGCAAGTTCATCCAAACCGGGATGCGCGAGGTGAAGAACGCGTCGGTGATCGTGACCAATCCTACCCATTATGCGGTGGCCCTTAAATGGGATGAAAAGGCGATGGGAGCTCCCCAAGTGGCCGCCAAGGGCACCGATGAGATTGCGTTGGCCATGCGCGAAGTCGCGTATGAATATAGCATTCCGATTGTGGAAAATCCTCCCTTAGCCCGATCGCTGTATTTGGTACCCCTGGGCGATTCTATTCGTGAAGAGCACTATCAGGCGGTGGCCGATATTCTGGCCTTTATCATACGCCGACGAACGGGAGGCCGCGCCCGATGAAATTTAATCCGCAGGCCATCCTTAAAGAAGGGTTTGTCCCTCTTGCTGCTATCGTGGCGATTTTAATGTTGGTCATCCCGGTGCCCCCGTGGATTTTAGATTTCTTTCTTTTGGTGAACATCGCACTTTCGATCACGGTACTGGTGTCGACCATGTTTATCGATCAAGTCCTGGAATTATCGGTGTTCCCTTCGCTCTTGCTCTTAACCACGCTATTTCGCCTCGCGCTCGAGGTGACCGCCACCCGTCTTATCCTTTTAGAGGGGAATCCAGGGTCGGTAATTACCACCTTTGGTCGCTTAGTGGTGGGAAACAATGTGATTGTCGGGATTATCATTTTTATTATCTTGATTGTGATTCAGTTCATGGTGATTACGCGAGGTGCCGAGCGCGTGTCTGAAGTCGCGGCGCGCTTTACCTTGGATGCGATGCCGGGAAAGCAGATGGCGGTTGATGCGGAATTGAATGCCGGCCTTATTCGTGAGGCGGAAGCCAAGCGACGGCGCCAAGATATTGAACGCGAAGCCGATTTTTATGGCGCGATGGATGGAGCGTCGAAGTTTGTTCGCGGGGATGCCATGGCCGGTATTGTGATTGTCGTGATTAATATTGTCGGCGGCCTTATCATTGGCATGGTGCAACGTCATCTCTCGATCGGGGCGGCCGCCAGCACCTATACCATTCTGACCATTGGAGAAGGGTTGACCACACAAATCCCTGCCCTGTTATTGTCGACTTCAACCGGAATTTTGGTGACGCGGTCAGGATCGGCGGGATCGACCCTCAATAAGGATGTGTTGTCGCAACTGACAGCCCTTCCCAAGGTGCTCTACATTGTCGCGATTGTCCTCGGGTTGCTGGCAATTTTGGGCATTCCGCCCCTTGTTCCCTTGATTTTGGGGGGGACGGCATTTTACTTAGCCTGGCGATTAGATAACGACCAAAAGAAGGAAAAGGTGAACGAGGCGGAGAAACAGCGTATAGAGACCGAAAGCCAGAAAAATCGACCGGAATCGGCACTCAATTTGATTGGCAGTGATGCGGTGGAATTAGAGGTCGGTGTGGGACTGGTGCCTCTGGTCGGTGGACAAGCGGGGAAGGATTTGCGTGAGAGGATCTCGGCGTTGCGTCGGCAAGTGACCGTAGAAATGGGGTTGGTGATTCCACCTATTCGGGTGCGCGATAATTTGGAACTGCAGTTAAACCAGTATCGCATTCGTGTCCGGGGAGCCGAAGTGGCGCTCAATGAGGTGAGACCCGATCGATTTCTCGCCATGGGAGGTGGAGAATTGGGTATTGAGACCGCTGTGCCTACAACCGATCCGGTCTTCGGGTTGTCGGCATTTTGGATCCGTGAAGACTCTCGGGAACGGGCAGAAATGGCTGGCGCCACGGTGATCGATCCTGGTTCGGTGATGGTCACTCACTTGGCTGAAGTGATTCGCCGACATGCCTACGAAATTATTGGTCGACAAGATGTCAAACTTTTAATTGACCATGTCCGACAGAGCCATCCGGTCGTGGTGCAAGAATTGATTCCGGATTTACTCAGTCTGGGCGAGGTACAACGCGTGTTGTCCAATTTACTTCGCGAGCGCGTTTCTATACGGGATTTGCCCACCATTCTCGAAGCCTTGGCGGACCGCGCTCGGGTGAACCGGGATGTGGATGTGCTGACTGAGTCGGCGCGTCAGGCCGTGGGACGGCATATCACGCGGGGCTTGATGCGGCAAGGGGTGTTGCATGCGTTAGTATTGTCTCCCGAGGTGGAGGCTGAACTACGCGGATCGATTGAGCATACCGATCAAGGTAACTATCTGAATCTGGACCCGGCCAAGGCGCAGCAAATTTTTCAGAGTATCCGTGATTCCCTGGGCAATATGCCTCAGGGGGCACCGGCGACCATTATTACCTCACCCATCATCCGGGTGTACTTAAAACGACTCACAGAACGAATGTGGAAAGATATGGCGGTTCTGTCCTATGCAGAGTTAGGTAGCGATATTGCGGTGAAGACGGTTGGGGTGGTGTCATTATGATAGTGAAACGATTTACGGCACGGACAGCCGAGGAAGCATTGGCGATGGCCAAGTGGGAATTGGGTGAGGATGCCATCATTCTCTCTTCAGGGAAGGCCCGGGATCCCTGGTGGCGATTTTGGCAAAGTGGGTTTCAAGTGCTGGTCGCCACCGACTATACCCGGCGTTCAGCGGCCACCGCTGCCCAAGAGGCGGCTCCGACCATGACGGCAAGCGCCGAGGCCATCCCAGTCATTCAAGTGGGAAGCGTTTCACCCGTGCCGAGTCATCGCGAACCCGCCATCTCCAACGAAGCGGCGGACTATCGCATGGATGATGTCATTCATATGTTGGAGGGCTTAGGCGAGCGTCTGGATCGGATGCAGGGCATTGACGACCCTGAGGTGGAAGATACCTACCAATGGTTGCTTGAGCGCCACGTACAAGATGGCTGGGCAAGAAAACTGGCGGATTCCGTGCAAACCATGATGCAAGAAGGGGAATTCGGTCGTGACGAAGCTTTGAGTGAGGTGCTTGAAGAACGGCTAGGGCCTCCGCAACCGATCGCCTTGGCGGATCCGGCAACGGTCCTATTTGTGGGCCCCACCGGTTCCGGGAAGACCACCACTATCGCTAAGTTAGCCGCCTATTGCCACTTGGAACGAAAGAAGTCGGTGCTATTAATTTCCACAGACACCTTTCGGGTGGCGGCAGTGGAACAATTGAAAACCTATTCCGAAATTATCGGGATTCCTTTTCAGGTGGCACTGCGACCGCAAGACATTCCTCACATTTTGAAAGACCGCAAAGCGGATGTGGTGCTGATTGATACTGCAGGGCATAGTCTGAACCATGCGCTTTATATGTCCGAAATTCGTACCGTGGCGGAACTGTCTCGGGCCAATGATATCCAACTCGTTCTTCCAGCAAGCATGGATTCCTCATTGATGCAGGAAACCGCTCGCCGTTTTGCGGACGGGTTAAGTCCCAAAGTATGTTTTACCAAGGTTGATGAAGTCCAACACATTGGCGGCCTTCTCTCATGTGCTTTGACGCTAGGATGGCCTCTTTCCTATCTCACCGATGGTCAAAATGTGCCTGATGATATCCAAGTGGCGTTTGCAAAAACACTAGCCATGCTCTTGAAGGGCGGTGCCTAACATGGCCAAGCAAGGTGATAGCTTGCGGAGTTGGGTGAGGTCAAAGGCGGACGAAGCGACTCGAGAAGTTCTGCATGACCGGCTCGAGGGAGCGCGTGTCATGGCGGTCACCTCCGGGAAAGGGGGCGTGGGGAAGTCTAGTCTGGTGTTAAATTTGGCGATGGCCCTCTCGGATCGCGGCCAGCGGGTGGTTATTCTCGACGCAGATTTGGGTTTGGCCAATATCAATATTATGCTAGGATATGAACCCATTTATACTTTGTGGGATGTTGTGGAAAAGCGAGTAGCCTTAAGGGATACTTTGCAAAATGGGCCTAAGGGGATTCGGATTATTCCCGGTGGTTCCGGTATTACCGAGCTTGCGCGTATTGATAGCATTGAAGTCGGTCATATCGTAGAGAGCTTTCAAGAGCTCGAAGGAGAGTGTGATTGGCTCATTATTGATACCTCTGCCGGCATTTCCGAGGCGGTGTTGTCGTTCGTTCTGGCAGCGGATGAGGCGTTGGTGGTGACCAATCCTGAGCCGACGGCGCTGGCGGATGCCTATGGTCTGATCAAGGCGGTGTGGGAACAAAATGGCCGTGTTGCACTCAAATTGGTGATGAATCGAGTTCACTCCAGGGAGCAGGGGGAGCGACTGGGGCAACGGCTTAGTGATTTAGCCGATAAAGCCTTGGGCCAAGGTGTCGAATTTATTGGGCAGGTGAGCGAGGACGCTATGGTATCGCGATCAGTACTGCGACAAAACCCCTTCTATTTAGCCTATCCTAATGCCGCGGCTTCGTTCGACATCGGAGATATTGCGGACCGATTGTTGCATCGGGTGCCTCCGCCGCGACGCGGTGGATGGGGAGGATTTGTGAGACGACTCGTGGAAAACTGGCCTCGGGAAATCGATCGTGATCCCATTTGACAGGGAGTGAAGGAGGGTAGATATGGACGCATTATATATTAGTGCTGCAGGAATGATTGCCCAAAATCAGTCGCTCGGACTGATTGCCGGCAATATCGCGAACAGTCAGTCGGCGGGATATCTCGCGCAACAGGGCACGTTTACGGCGTTTCCTACCGGAAGCTTGGAGGATACCGGATCAGGCAAAGTACTGGGGCAAACCTCCAATGGTGTGGCGTTTAGTTCCAGCATTGCCACCGGGGGCGGTGGGGTCTCATCAACCACCAATCCGAATGACTTAGCCATTGTAGGACAAGGGTATTTTGTGGTGAGGACACCTCAGGGGTTAGCCTATACCCGGGATGGCCAATTTTCCGTGGACGGTAAGGGAAATTTAGTGACAGCTGAAGGAGACTTTGTCCTTAACCAGGCGGGAAAGCCCATTCAGTTGCAGTCCGGCCAGTCGTTTAGTGTTAGTCCGACAGGCGTCATTACGCAAGGGAATGCCACGATCGGTACCTTGGCACTGACGAATCTCTCGGCCACCGGCTTAGCCGCTCTAGGCAATAATCTCTATACTAGCCCGACTCGAACTCCATTCACGGGCCAAGTGATTCAGTCTTCCTTAAATACCTCGAATGTAAATGTCGAAAATTCTATGGTGGACATGATTGATGCTCAGTCTTGGTACCAGTCGCTGACCCAAGTGGTCAATGAAGAAAGTAAGCGCCTCGCCACGGCGGCCACGCTCGGGGAATTAACCTAGCATGAACCTCAATGAAGAAGGGGGATCATATGTTTAATGTTTTAGGAATTGGGGCGAATGGGCTTAATGCTCAAAATGATGTTCTTAATGCGGTGGCGGCTAACATTGCTAACGCCAATACGCCAGGTTATGGGAGTCGCGAAACGGCATTGGCCAGCACCGGAAACGCAGTGCAGCGTCAGCCGGGAGCCACCCTGTTGGGGCAAACGCTGAGTTCGGGTCTCGCGATGAATACCGGGGCGAGCCTGGTCTCCGATACGCCAACGTTTTCTCAGGGAATCCAGCCTACCAATAGTGCATCCAATATTGCGATTGACGGCAATGGGTTTTTTATGGTCTCGTCTCCGAATGGAATTTCTTATACGAGGGCAGGGTTGTTTCAAATTGATTCCGGGGGGGAACTGGTCCTTCCTGGAGGTGCCAAACTTTACCCGCCGGTGAATCTTCCCGTGGGTGAGAACTTCACCATTGCAGCGGATGGCGTGGTTACGGTGAGTGGCGTCAATGGTCCTCAGACGGTCGGTCAGGTCAAGATCGCCTCCATCCCCAATCCCCAAGGATTGGTGGCGCAAGGTAATAATCTTTATGGACTCTCAGCCAACTCTGGAACCCCAACGGTGACCGTTCCTGGTCAGGGTGGTACGGGTACCTTACAGTCATCAGCTGTGAATCAAAGTGGCACCAGCCTCGCCAGTAACATGGTGGATTTGGTCCAGGCGGAGACAGCATATAGCCTCAATGCCAAGGTGATATCTGTCGACCAGCAAGTGATTCAGTCCACCACAAACCTTCAGGCCTAGGAGATCTTTAGATCGTCTCGCAGGTGGGGAGTCGCGACTGAACAGATTGCTGGGGCTGTTGGTTGGGGAGACTTCTCCATATTAATGATCGGAAGCGGCCCGGCTTTCTACGCGGCTAAGACTAGGGAAAGATTCGAGCCAAGAGGGCGCATATAAGGGGTTCAAATATTTGATCTCGTCCAACACGGTTTGAGAGAGTGTGTGAGCATGGATGCGGCAGTCCTTGGCAGGAGAGCCTTGGGACCGAGATCCGAATCACCGGTGGCGACTAAGATATAGCGCCCGATGAGAGGGACTATGCACATCGGATGCAGTGGAATCTTCGACAATGGGTAATTCAGCGTCGGGGGCAGCGATCGCCTTAGTTTTGGAAGATATCTGAGGCGTCAGCACTTTTTGGCATGGAGTATTGGCGCAAGATCAAGACATGGATTCATTCCCTCACCGCCTGACTTTGAGTGTAGCGGAGCGGACGATGAACAATCAATTCTGAGCGGTACCACTGGGACGCTCTTGAAGAGGGGACTCATTTGAAGAAAATTCTTTTGTTTGTCATCATTTTTATCGTTGGTGCGGGGATCGGTGCGGGCGGTATTGTCTTTTTAGAACCGTCCCTCTTAAGTCATACGCCCGCACCGGTGATCGAGTCGACCCCCTTTTCGGCGAAGACAGCGGTCGCAGTAACGGAGTCTAGTATTGAAAGTAATTTGCAGGGAGACACGCACTACGTGAGTTTGGATTTAGAGTTTGAGGTCATGCCCGCCGCGTTGATTTCTGCCGGAGGCACGGTCGCTGGGGCCGCCGGGGGGTCGGGTACGGGCTCAGCCGAATTGGACGCGAAGATTCGCAATCAAATTATTGCGTTGGCGCGGTCGACCCCCTATAGTGAATTGACCAGTTCAGGTGGGTTGACCATATTCAAGGATCAGGTCTCCTATATTTTGCAATCGATTTTTGGGCCAGGCACCGTAGGGGGCATATACTTCTCTAACTTGCTCACGCAATAGGGAATTTGTTGTTGAGGAGAACAGGAGTTCTGGTCTCACGAGCCGAATATGGTCTCATTGATAGAACCGGATCTATAGCGCAAGAGGGGATGCCGCATGGGCTTAGTGCGAGATTATGAAGGCGTTCGAGCCTATGACTTTCAACGGTCACACCAGTTAAGTCGAGCTCAGCTCGACGCCGTGATGGCCACGATGACGATGTTTTGGCGGAACACCGCCAACTTTTTGTCATCGTATCTGCGAACGCCATTGCAGTTGCAGCACTTGTCAGTGGAGCAAGTGATGTATGAAGATATGATTCAAACCATCAAGGCCCCTACTGTATTGGGCATATTCACGAGTTCTCCCAATGTCGGTAACTCTCTATTTGAATGTTCACCGATTATTGCATTGGCTATGATTGATCGTGCCTTGGGAGGGCCGGGCGTGGGAGACTGGCCGGGCCGCCGCTTGACCCAGATCGAACAAAGCATCGTACGCCATTTGCTGAACCGCATGCTGCGTATTTATGCGGATGTCTGGAATCCGATGATGGCGATTGAACCGGTGGTGACCTCCATGGAACACAGTCCAGCATTTTCGCAAATTGCTGGTGAGGGGGACCTGGTTGTCGTGGCACGGCAGCAAGTCACCCTGGACGGGCACCGTGGTCAATTAACGATGGTTTGGCCATATACGAGCATTATGCCTCTGGCAGAAGCGAGCATCAAATTTCAACTCACCCGGGATGGATCGTTAGATAACGTGCAGGTCATGACCAAAGAGATGAAGCGCCACGTAGAAATGGCACCGATTCGAGCCGCGGTGGTGCTGGGTAAAACCGATATCACGGTATCGGAGTTCAGTCAACTGAAGGTCGGGGATGCGTTAGTCCTCAAGAATCGTTATGATCAACCGCTCACATTGCGTATGGGCAACCGCAATAAGTTCCAGGTATTGCCGGGAAAGAGTCGAGGACATTTAGCGGTGCGTGTGATATCACGAACGGGGGATGAATGAAATATGCCAAAGAAGGCCTCACGACTGACGGCTGAAGAGATTGAAGCGCTGGTGGATGCCTCGGACGAGGCCGACACCGAGGTGGACGAATCGGGCGTGGAAGTGAAGAAAGTGGAGTTTATGGAATTGGAAGATCCTGCCGCGCGCAGTAGTCTGCCGGATTCGGTCAACTTTGTGCTGGATGTGCCGATGACGGTCGAGGCGGTATTAGGCACGACTGACCTGACCGTCAAAGATGTACTGGAAATTGGCCCCGGATCGGTCATTGAGCTTGAGCGCGCCTATGGTGAACCGGTAGATTTGTTTCTCAATGGGCGGTTGGTCGCCCGTGGTGATGTCGTGATTATCGGCGAACAGTTTGGGGTAAAAATCACCGAGATTTTGGTGTCCGAGGCGGAAGTGGAGTCGTTGTCGGATTCTCCGCCAGTTTCGTGAGGGCATCAGGAGAAATGGCGTGTGAGGCTTCTTGGTTCTGAGCCTCTGCTTGGACAATTTCTTCACGCATAATGGTAATACTCTTCGGCGCCTCGATTCCCAATTTTACTTGGTCCCCTTGCACCGAGAGGACCACAATGCGGATTTCACCCTCGCCAATCAAGAGGGCTTCATTGACTTTACGGGTGAGTACCAGCATGACTGGGAGCCTCCGACGTTGTTCCCGAGGGCGAGAACAAGGGATATTGAAGCGAATACGGCAAGGATAGCACAAATTGCCCCCCATGGCGGGTTTGCCGATTAAAAATGAGGGGACTCTTGAGATTCATGCTGGGCGGTGCCCCCGTGCCAATGGTGCACAACACTAAAACGGCCCAGTCTTTCGGATCCCCGAGGGCATCCGGTAATTCGTGTACCGGTAATTGATAGTCTTTCACCCGTAATAGCGGATCAATACAAATGAAGGCCAAATCGACGGTACGGATTGACTGCAGATAGAGAAAGGGACTATCGGCTTGGTGCGGCAAAAGAACAAACTGCCGTTCCTGCGGGAATCCTAAAATTTCGTGATCGGCACGGAGAATATCCTGTGGGTGAATCTCGATAGAGCCGTGAAACCGTGTGTCTATTGTGCTCATGTTGTCCCTCTTTACGGATTAATGAAATTCAATAATGACAGTGAGAGAATTTGCGATCCGCTTTGCAAGGCGGCTTGATAGCTATCTTCTTCTTGGGCCAACTGGGTAGTGACTTGCGCCATATTCGCTCCCGACACACTAGCCACACTGGTGCTGAGGTCCGACGACGCATTTTGTAGCTGGGTTATGGAATCTTGTATGCGATTGAGGCGTCCTCCAATGAGGCCTTGGGCACTAGTAAGATTGGTATAGTCTTGCTGGATATTGCTCATCGCTGACTGAATAGAAGACGAGTTTCCCGACTGTAGCGCCGAGGACAGTGCGCCTAAGTCGTTATAGGCCGTTTCGAGATAATTGGTGCCAGAAGCTTGTCCTACTGACTCATAGCCCGTTAAATTCACCGTAATCGTTGTTCCGGCATTAATCGTGTAGGTTTGATTTTGGGATGCGGTAGCATTCCACGAGGAGAGCGTGGTGGGATAGGTGCCATCACTATTGGTGGGGACAGGGGGGGTCTCGTTGTCATACCCTCCAAACAAATAGCTGCCTTCATATTCCGTATTCAACATCTGTCCCAAATTAGTTTGATCCGACGTAATGCTTTGCGCCAGTTCATTCAGATCACTTTGATTGTTAGTGCTATTTTCAGCTTGGGTCCCCGTTTGGATCACTTGATCAAAGAGGCTAATCATATTAGTGAGAACGCCATTGGTCTGGTTGAGCGCGGCTTGTGCGCTATTAGCAGAAGTGGTGTATTGGCTCACCGCCGAGAGGCTGGTATTCAACGAAAGCGTGGTCTCTGCGGCAATGGGATTATTCTCAGGCACGCTGAAGGACTGGCCCGTTGACTCCTCTTGCTGCAAGGTTTGAATCTCCGACTCTTGGTTTTGAATGTTTTGTAATAAGGTGTTAGACAAAATGGTGGGCGTAATCTGCATGGAAAAGGACTCCTTTCAATTAGTTTACCGCTGCTAAGAGACTCGAAATGACAGACTGTTGGGTGGTGATCAGTTTCGCCGCAGCCTCATAACTTTGTTCTTCCTGAATCATGTCGATCGATTGCTGGTTCACATCCACCCCGGTCACTGATTGTAGCTCATTATTCAATGAGGTCAGCGTGTTTTGTCCATTCGTTTCGGAGTTGGTGGCATTTTGGCCGTCTAACCCCACTTGACCGACGAGTGATTCGTAGTATCCCGAAAATGACGTGTTGGACGACGAACCAATGGTTAAGTTCGAGTCATTCGTCAGGGTATTGTAAAGGCTCTGCGCGTTACTGCCGTCGCCAGGGGAGTTCGCCGTGCTTCCGGCGGCAATGTCATCGGGGGTCAAGGCGGGATTAACGGTAATGGTGCCGGCGGTGATGGTGCCAGAACCACTGGATCCCCCCGCGGTAAAAAAGGGGGTGGTGCCCGCTGCCGAGCCGGAGAGCGTATAGCCTGATTCCTGGGCAGTATTGACTTGTTGGGCCAATTGCGACGCCAAGGAGTCCAAGCTCTGCCCGTAACTGGTGAGGTACCCCGGGCTGGTGCTGACGACGGAACTGCCACTTGTGGTCTGCTGATATAAGAGGGCGATATTTCCCGCGAGGGAGCCGGATTGCGACTCCACCGGACTTCCGGTATCCGCCCACGTAGGCTCATTGGCGGTCAGGGTACTCACCCCAGAGGCATTAGTCACGGGGACCTGTTGAACGTTAATTTGATAGGTGGTCTCACCAGTGACGAGCGGATGGGAGCCAATATACACGTCGAGCGAATCCGCCGACCCGGTGGTGTAACTGACATTGGTCAGTTGGCTTAACTCATCGAGCAATTCGCCCCGTTGATCGAGAAGGTCATTCGGTTGCTGTCCTGACGTGCTTACGGTGGCAATCTGCTGATTCAGTTGACTAATCTGAGAGGCATATTGATTAATTTGACTCACGTTGGTGCTAATGTTTTGGTTGATTTGTGTTTCCTCATTCGCCAACGTGGAGGACATACTATTAAATGTGGACGCTAGGGTTTGCCCATCTTGAATGACCGACTCACGCGCGGATTGATCCTCCGGGCTTTCTGATAGCGCAAGTATGCTTTGGCTAAATTGATCCATCATCTCCGCGAGACCGCCCGACTGAGGCTCTTGAAAAATACTCTGCACTTGATTTAGCCCTTGGCTGAGTGCCGTGGCATATCCGACCGCGCTGGTTTGATTGCGAACGCTAGATGACAAAAAGGTGTTGCTAGCTCGAGTCACCGCAGTGACGGTGACCCCATCGCCAATCAATGTGGACGGCATGCTGGCATTAGGAGCTGCAGCGTTTTCAGTGAGGTCGACCGATTCCACATTATATCCAGGCGTTGTCGCATTGGCCATGTTGTTGCCGGTAACTTGTAAAGCTAGTTCTTGAGCCGCAATGGATTGGGCTGCGATACCAAGGATTTCAGATGACATGGTATGCCCTCCTTTCTAGAGATCTATACTGAGCCCCGTGCGCTCGGGCCCGATGCCAAGGAGAGATTTAAGGTAGGAGATATACCCTAAATTTTTCTCTATCAGATCACTCAAATATTTCTCTCGATTGTTCCACAGCACGATGTGACTCTTCAAATCTTGTTTTTCCGCGTCACTCAGCAAACTTAACTCCAAGGTATGCGTTTGCAACCGATTCATCGGGTCAATTTGTTTTTGTAGCAACTCTACCAGATAGGGGGCGTCGCGGCGAATTACGGCACCGATCTTTTCTTCGGTCAATCCTTCTAGTTCGATAAGGTCACCTTTGACCTTAGAGAATATCGTGTTAGCCATGGTGGTCTTCACATCCATAAGTCGACCAACAGGCCACGTATCGCATCAAGACGGCGCGCAATGTGCGTTGCCGGATGCTGCAGCCGAATATCGGTCAAGAGGTCATCCAAGGCCCGATTGACCTGAACAATGTGGACCATCTGTCGAAATCGTCCCTTCGGTGACCAGTACGTTGACGACTTGGCTTGATGACGCTTCAGGGCTTGATTCAACAAATCACGCACGGTATCTAAATATTGGGTGATGAACGAGTCGGTAGGATTATCTAAAACCGCACTCTCTACCGACGATAGCCGATCCCAGAGCAGTTGATCGCTTTGCAAAAGGGTCGACGCCGTGGATTTGACACTGCTCTTATTTAGAGTGATCGCTGGCGTTTCTCTTGTTGTGCTTTCACGTAATGAATTGAGTTCGATCGACATATAAACGCACCACCTTATCCATATTTTACGGTAGGGGTGCGCTTTTTAGGGACTATTAGCGTTGATTTATCCACTTTTTGTCACCCTGTTTGGGTGCTTGCACACGGATTTTTAATCCAATACTGTTGAACGGAGACGATATATTCGTCAATATCCTGACTTATGCGAATGACATCGGGGTCAAGGTTGCCCTTGTGCTGGGCGAGAGCCCACATCTGATACTTCAGCAAGCGGATCTGTTCGATGCGATGTTGGTATTCGGATAGAGTATGAATTGGCGCCATAATAACATGTCCCTCCTTTATGACAGCAGAGACAGTTTATCGTACTTTTAGCTGAAAATACAACAATTTCCATAAAAGGAAGTTTCGACTATTTTCGGGGTGATGTCCACCGTTTCACCCGGTGGCCAACCCAATGCGCGAGGATTTCTGGACTGGAGACTCCGGTGCGCCGCGCTTCGGTTCGAAGTTCGTCGAAGAGCGCGAAAACTTGTTCGCGAGCCGCATCATGTTCGGGGGTGCTTTCGACGCGCAATTGGTATCCGCGATCGGTTCTATCAAGGGCAAATTCGAATCCTGCTAGTCGTGCCTTGCGTTCCATTTAACGACCTCCTCGAACAACTCAAGAGAATGACGATTCTCTATTTAGTGTATCATAGCCGTACGGGCAAATGTGTCGGCAAGAAATCGCCAATGGAGAATTTTTGTTCTTGACACCATCTAGCCAGCCCGATATCATATCTAATGTTCCCAATGACGAGAACATCGCGGGGTAGAGCAGCCAGGTAGCTCGTCGGGCTCATAACCCGGAGGTCGCAGGTTCAAATCCTGTCCCCGCAACCAATGGCGGCGTAGCTCAGTTGGTTAGAGCACACGGTTCATACCCGTGATGTCGGTGGTTCGAGTCCACCCGCCGCTACCACGTAATTTCACAACATGGGCCATTAGCTCAACTGGCAGAGCAGGGGACTCTTAATCCCAAGGTTGCGGGTTCGATTCCCGCGTGGCCCACCATTTGAACCCCGCACCGCACAAGCGATTGCGGGTCTTTTCGTTTTCTGAGGTTATATGGGGAATATGAGGCCATTTTGAGGCCAAACCCTCCATCTTCTGTCTTGCCCTTCCTCCCGGGAGGCTTACTATCTCAGATAGGCAAGATGTTGCAGTGCGTTACGACTCCACCGAGGCATGCACATAGGTTTGCAAAGCAAGGCTGACTTGGTTTGACTCAGCACGTCGGCGATAGCCAGGATGCTGGATCCCGACTCCAGCATGACGATCGCGTGAGTGTGTTGCAAGCTCTGAAGCGGTATATGCTGAAACTCGGCGGCCGCGATCCCTCTCTTGAAATCGCATAGGTTTCGGGGCCGCACCGGGCGGTCCTGCTACGTCGCGACCACCAAGTCCAGGTCTTCTGTATGTAGTCAAACAGAAGTGGTTCACTTTCGCTGACCAAGAATAATATGGTATTTCCATAAGCGAACGTCTGTGGCGCGGATTACCGGTTCGCATGGAACTCGAGGTTCCGGCTTTCGCTGTCGCAATCTGTTCTCCGACTGCTAGATTTTTTGCGAACGGTTGGATCCATGGGTAGGGCTCCCCTTTTGAGGATAGCCACGAGTTCCTGGAAGCGTATAAAATCCCATGGTTGTAGTGCGTGACCATGCGCTCGCCATGCCCCGCTCTTTTTGAAGGACACCGGGAGGATTACGGTCGATATCTACGTGGCGCTTGTACTGTGGCAATGCATGCAGGCCGTGATGCGCCAGAATCAGGCCCGATTGGGGAACAGCCTCCCCTATCCCAATAAGGGGCTGCAGCCCGCTCAGACCACCAAACGCCTGAAAGAAATCCTCACGCCGATTCAAATTCTCCATTGGCGGGACACCCATGGCGAGAAGCACTACAGTCGGAGCGAATTCACCCTCACGCAGCGCCAAGCGCTATTACTTTTAGGCATGGACAGCCGCCAATTTGCACAGGTACCCTGTGGCTAGCAAGCCCAGAATCAGAGGTGCGAAACGTGGGGTGATGGAAATGCCTGAAGCTTCGTGCTGTGATGTGTGGGTAGCAGTACGTCGCAGATGTTCGCGCTGTTAGAGTTGATTACCCGAGTGTGTGGTGTATGGTAGTGAGGAGGAGCGTAATGGTAAGGGTGAATATTATTGGGAGGGAACAGGATGTCCATCTATTGGGCTCACTCGGCTCCTGAGGGTGGAGGAGAACGACAACCGTTGGCAGACCATCTGCGGACAGTGAGTGCCTTGGCGCGTCAGTTTGCCGAGGTTCTCAGCTATGGAGACGAAGCGTCATTGGCGGGCCTCCTGCACGATTGCGGTAAATACGGCGACTTATTTCAAATGAGGTTGGAAGGCAAGGCCCGCAAGGTGGATCATTGGTCGACCGGCGCCTATATTGCGGGTCAGGCCGGAGCGGCCGCGGCGGCGGCTGCCATAAAGGGTCATCACGTGGGTTTGCCCAGCCTTTCCCATCAATTTTTTGCGAGTCTTAAAGATTCCGTCGAGGAACGGGTGGCCCTCCCCGATGGGCGGAAACTGGCTGGACCCCTTATAGACACTATGGACAGGTTTCAAAGCGATGGACTGCATTGGGAGCCGCTGGTGGAAAGCCGACGGGTAATCAATTCGAGTCTTCATCCAATGCAACAAATGCTCGGTATTCGCTTTCTGTATTCTTGTCTCGTTGACGCGGACTTTCTTGACACGGAAGCTCACTTTCTCCAAGACAGGCAAGGTAACAAACAGTTCCGAAATCCGGCACCGTCTTTGGACCCTGACTACTTGTTGACATTGTTAGAGAAGTATGTGGCGAAGCTGGCCCAAGAAGACCAGTCCAGTGCCCAGATGAAGGAACTGCGGCGGACTGTCTATGAAAAAGCAGTGGATGCAGCGGGCTCAGAGAGTCGATTGCGAACCCTGACGGCTACTACAGGGTCGGGGAAGACAATGGCGATGCTGGCGTTTGCGCTCCATCATGCCAAGAAATACGGAAAACGGCGGATTGTGGTCGCCTTGCCGTACTTAAACATTATTGAAGAGACTGTGAAAGCATATCGGGAGGCACTGCCCGGGTTGCCGTGTCAATATATCCTTGAGCATCACTCGCTCGCTGAACGCGACACGGTAGATGACGACGGTAACGCCCGCCTAGCCATGGAAAATTGGGATGCCCCTATTGTCGTGACGACATCAGTTCAACTCCTTGAATCACTCTTTTCGAATCGACCAGGGCGGGCGCGCAAGTTGCACCAGCTGGCAGACAGCGTGATGATTTTGGACGAAATTCAAACCTTGCCGCTACATCTGGTGGTCCCTACGGTCGCCATGCTGGCTGCGATAGGAGACCGGTACCACGCGACTGTGGTATTGGGCACGGCTACCCAGCCTGCATTTGACCTTCTAAGCGGCTCTATCAAACCGTTAACCGGCATTGGATACCAGTCCCATGAGATTGTGCCGACCATTCTCGCACCACCGCTCCGGGTCAACTATTCGTTTCGTGATGCGCCGCAGTCATGGGAAGAGTTAGCCGATGAGCTCTCTCTGCAGCCCACATGGCTTGCCATCGTCAATTTGAAACGCCATGCCCGGGACCTTTCGGAAGCGGTGCAGCACCGCGACCAAGGCCCTCTGTTTCATCTTTCCACCAACCTTTGCTCTAAGCACCGCAGTAAAGTCCTAGAGACGGTAAAAGTCCGCTTCGCCTGCCATCAGCCGGTGCGGTTGGTGGCGACTCAGTGTGTGGAAGCTGGGGTGAATCTTGACTTCCCGGTGCTCTATCGGGCATGGGGACCGCTGGACTCGATCATTCAGGCGGCAGGGCGCTGCAATCGGGGGGGAGGAATGCCAAAGCCCGGAGACGTCGTCGTCTTCCAGCCGGAAGATGACGCCTACCCTCCAGGGCCCTATCGTCAGTTTACGATAGAGGCGCGTAATCTTTGGAAGTCTCGGCCGTCGTTCGATGTGGATGACCCCGAGACCATCCGCTGTTATTGGCAGAGAGTCTATGATACGGTTGGGCTTGAAGATGCATACGGCGACTTAATCAGAGCGGTCCGTACCCTCGACTTTCCTGTCGTCAATGACCTCTATCGGCTGATTGATCAGAAAACGGCTCAGGTCCTGGTCCCGTATCGGGCCGAGATGGGTCTCTACGATGGCCTGGTGACCGAGGCGCGGCAGAGTGGACTTAGCCGAGATTGGATACGGCGGGCGCAACCGTTGTCGGTCGGCGTGTACCTCCCCAAAGATGACGCCGGCGTGAGAAGCCATCTGGAGAACGTGCCGGTCGGCCATGGGGCTGAGGCTAAGGACTCGGATTGGTGGATCTGCCGTGACTCGGAAAACTACGATCCGATATTTGGCCTGACATTGCCGTCAACACTCGGCTTGCTGCAGGGCTAAGGATCTCGTACCATAACATTGCGGCACTGCCGGGGATTGAAATACCTTACTTTATGAAGACACTCCCAATATTATTTTGCGGGAGTGTTCTTTATTGATTGACAATTCGGTTTGGGCGAGTGAAAATATTATAGGCGTCACCTTACTTTATAGTGAAAGGAGTACATGTATGGAGCGTGGTAGTGTTGGGCTCGAGATCTGGGGAGATTTCGCGGTTTTCTCGAGGCCGGAACTAAAGGTCGAACGCTTTTCTTATCCTGTCATCACGCCATCCGCTGCCCGTGGCGTTTTCGATGCCATATATTGGCATCCGCAATTTCGTTGGATTGTGGACCGAATCGAACTGCTGGCCATCCCGCGATGGCTAGGCTTGCGCCGCAACGAGGTAAAGGACAAAGGGCCCAGTGAGAGAACTATTCGGCAATGGAGTGAGGGTCTTGCACCTATTGAGCCACAGTGGGCGGACGGGGACAAGATGTTATTGGGAACCGACGAGAAAGGGCGAACGCAGCGCCAGACCATGGCTCTCGTCAATCCTCACTATCGTGTGTTCGCCCACATTGAGCCCTGGCCGAGCTTTAAGGAGTTTTTGCCGAAGTATGTGGCACAGTTCAGTCGCCGAGCGGAACGGGGACAGTGTAGCTTTCAGCCCAGTCTGGGGTGTCGGGAATTCCCGGCCTATTTCAAACCGGCCCAGCGATCGGACGTACCTGCGCCGATTGCGCTCGACGCCGACTGGGGACTCATGTTGTATGATGTGTTTTCACTGACAGAACCCGGCACTTCGTCCTCCGAGGCTCAAATTCAGATGTTTCACTGCACAGTGCGCCAAGGTGTCATCGAGGTGCCTCACTATACCTCCAAGGAGGTGTTGAGGCGTTGATCCGCGAATTGGTTGAATATGCGGCGACGCATAATCTAGTTGTGCGTCCTGGCTATGCTCCGAAGACAGTCAAGTGGGTCATTGACATCTCGTCCGGCGGCCAGTACTTGGGAATCAATCGCCTTGGAGATGCCACCAATCCCAAGAGCCCTGGCCGATCCTTTCCTGTGGCGCCACACCTAGAGCAACCGGAATTGATTGCGGGAGGGCAGACGCGAACACAGTTTCTGATTGAAGCGGTCGCGATTGTGACGAACGGGCCCGATGACACTGGCAAGATGGCTGCTAAGCACGCCGCCTTTGTTGAAATGCTGGAGTCTGCGGCTGCGACCGTGCCTGAACTGGAAGCGTGGTACTTGTGTCTGGATAATCCCAGCGAGCTCGACCGAATGCGAGAGGACCTCAAGGCGCAAAATGCGAAGTCGAACGACCGCATCACAGTGCGTTGCGGGGACGCATTTTTGGTGTCGCGAACCGACTGGCATGGTTGGTGGGACCGGTATCGCCAAAGCATTCGACCGACAGCCAAGAAAGATCTTGCCGGGCTGTGCATCATCACTGGGGAAACAGGCCCGATTGCGAATACACATCCGAAAATTTCTGGCCTGGTGCCTGTGGGCGGCAGTTCCATGGGAAGTTCTCTGGTGAGCTTTGATAAGGATGCCTTTAGCTCCTATGGCCTCAATCAGGGTGCTAACGCCGGTATGCTCGAGACGGTGGCGGTTGCTTACCAAATTGCCCTGAACACCCTCATTGCTCAGGGCATGACGTTGGCAGGCATACGGGTCGCCTATTGGTACCGGGGGCCAGTAGACCCTGAAGACGACGCAATGGCTGATTTGGGATTCCGCCGTGACGATAGTGCACGTGAGGACCAGGACCTGCAAGAGGCACAGCGAACCCTCTCGTCCGTCAATCGTGGGACGGAGGCGGGAGAGATGGTAACGTCCCAGTCCGTCAATCGATTCTATGTGCTGCTGCTTTCGGGAGTGGCGGGGCGGGTCATGGTGAGAGGATGGTACGAAGGGGCCTATGAAGACCTCAAGCACAATGTGGAGCAGTGGTTTTCGGATTTGAGCATTGTCCGCCCGGACAATAGTACACCACAGAGATTGCCATTGTTTACCTTGCTGGGGCATCTCATGATCGCCGATCGTTCTGTGCCAGCTCCACAAGTGCGACAACTCTGGGAGTCGGCAATTTTGGCTCGCGAGATCCCACGGGCGGTGGCCTACGGGGCGTTGCGTCGTGTCCAGCACGATGTGGTCAAGGGCAACGTGCCGTCGGAAGGATCGTTTTCTCTACTGAAGGCCTACCTTATCAGAAAAGCGAAAGGAACGGTGAGCCCTATGCTCAGCGCATTGAATCCCGATGAACCCGGGGTGGCCTACCAGTTGGGCCGATTGCTGGCGGTAATTGACTCCTTGCAGTCCGCAGAAAATCAGGGATCTAGAGGGATGCTGTCGAGTCGGTATTTCACTGCAGCCAGCACGACACCACTGGTGGTCGTCGGACGACTAATGCGGATGGTGCCCTATTATTTGGCACGGATATCGTCCGATGGTTTGAAATACTGGTACAACAACCATCTGATGGAGATCACGAGTCGCATTCCTGCGGGTCAGATACCGCAGCGATTCGGTTTTGAAGAACAGGCGACATTTGCATTGGGATACTACCATCAAATGGCCGACTTTCGCTCAGGACAGAAAAAGGAGGATAAGAACTAATGGGAACGATCACCAACCGATATGATTTCTTGTATTTGTTCGACGTAGAAAACGGCAACCCGAATGGAGATCCTGATGCCGCGAATATGCCTCGACTGGATCCAGAAACTCTTCAAGGACTGGTGTCCGATGTCGCGATTAAAAGGCGGGTGCGAAACTATGTACAAATCGCTCGTGGCAATCAGCCGCCTCATGCCATTTTTGTGGAGCACGCAACCAATTTAAACACCAAAATTATGCGGGCTCATGAGGAAACAGGCGATGGGGCAGTGCCAGAAAAGAGCGCCTCCAAACGCCGCGTATTGGAGGCGCGTCAATGGATGTGTCAAACCTTTTATGACGTACGCACGTTTGGCGCGGTGATGAGCACAGGCCCGAATGCTGGACAAGTCCGTGGCCCCGTTCAACTTTCTTTCTCGCGATCGATTGAGTCAATACTGCCGTTGGACATTACCGTCACGCGTGTTGCCGTAGCAGATGATGTGACTGGGAAAAAGTCGTCCGCAGAATTGCAGCAGTGGGAACTTGATCACGAGGAGATCAAACTGAGGACGATGGGTCGCAAGTCCATCGTGCCTTACGGACTTTATGTCGGGAAGGGCTTTGTCAGTCCCCACTTTGCAGATACATCGCATGGCGGTACAGGCTTTAGTGAAGATGACCTCGAACTCTTTTGGGAAGCAATGCTCAATATGTTCGAACAGGATCGGTCGGCTAGCAAGGGAGTGATGACCCTGCGCCGCCTATTCATCTTCAAACATGTGGGAACCGATTCCAATCTCGACCAGCGCAAGCGTCAGGCAGCGCTAGGATGTGCTCCGGCACAGGCACTGTTAGAATTAGGAGAAGTGGTGTCGATCGCACGAAAGGACGCGGTCGAATATGCGCGTCGGTTTAGCGACTATCGTATTGAGGTTCGTGAGGATAAGATGCCACGCGGGGTTGAGCTTATCACCATGGGGGCGTAATGGCCAGTCAGAACTTGTGGGTGGCCATTTCGGCTCTGAATCACTTTGTCTATTGTCCGCGACGATGCGCCCTGATCCATCAGGAGCAGGTGTTTGAAGAGAACCGATATACCACTGAAGGACGACAAGTGCATGTGCGCGTCGATGAAGGCATGGCACGGGACGTCGGGCTGCCGATGGAGGCATCGGTGCGGATTTGGTCAGACACACTGAGACTGACGGGAATCGCTGATGTTGTCGAGTGGCACGGCCCTGTTCCCTATCCGGTGGAATACAAGCATGGGCGGCGCCAACAGTGGGTCAACGACGATGTGCAACTCTGTGCGCAGGCGCTGTGCCTGGAAGAAATGTTGGGAATGGAGGTGCCGGCCGGAGCTATCTATCATGCTGCCAGCCGGCACCGGCGAGAGGTGATCTTTACGAGCGAGATCCGCGATGTGACGCGAGATATGGTTGGGAAGGTCAGACAACTGATGGCGTCGGGCACGATCCCGGCTCCCACATCTCACAGGGAGCGTTGCCCCCATTGTTCACTGATCGATATCTGTCTTCCCGATGCGTATGGTCGCGCGGAATTGCCATGGCTGATCGATTAGCAAAGGACTATCGTGACAGTCTTCGAGAAAAGGGGGACAGCCGTATTGATGATCCAAAACACGCTGTACTTGACCACCCAAGGCGCTTACGCGCACCTTGACCACGAAACGGTTGTGGTAGAACAGGGTGGCACAGTGCTCATTCGTGTACCGCTGCACCATTTGGGATCTTTAGTGGTTCTTGGTAATGTGCTTATTAGTCCGTTCCTCATTCATCGCTGCTCTGATGATGGCATCTCTATTAGTTGGCTCACGGAGTACGGGCGGTTTAAGGCACAGATGCGCCCTTCAACACGAGGCAGTGTGCTATTGAGGGCTGTTCAGTACGAGACCATGAGGAGTAGAGGAATACCGATTGCTCAAAGGATGGTGTGGGCAAAGATCTTGAATCAACGGCAAGTCTACATGCGCGCGGCACGAGAAGCCTCTGACCTGTCGTTAAAAGAACATTTTTCTCGGATTGCGCGCGGTCTCTTAGTGCTGTCCCGGATGATACCGAAAACCACAGACATGAATCGATTACGGGGGCTGGAGGGGATGGCGGCTCGGGCATATTTTCAGTCCTTCAGCTTACTTATTGGCCGCAATGCCGAGGGGTGGGCAATGAGGGGACGTAATCGCCGACCGCCGCGGGATGGCATCAACGCATTGTTGTCCTTTGGATACGCGTTGCTAAGGTCGGAGTGTCAAAGCGCGTGCGACACAGTAGGCCTGGATCCTCAGATAGGCTTTCTGCACGTGTTGCGCCCAGGTCGATCGTCTCTGGCCCTCGATCTAATGGAAGAGCATAGGGCTCACTATGTGGATCGGCTCGTATTATCTCTAGTCAACCGTGGCCAAATTCGCCCGTCAGATTTCCGTGCAACTATTGGCGGAGGTATGGAGATGGAGGACAAAGCACGCAAGACCTTTTTGGCGGCCTACCAACAGCGAAAGCAGGATACACTTCGTCACGAGGCTATCCAACAGACTATTCCATTGGGGGCCATACCCATGGTACAAGCCAAGCTGTTGGCTCGGCACTTGCGTGGAGACATGGCTTCCTATGAACCATTTGTGTATCGATAGGAGGGGTTGGCGTGGATATTGTAGTTGCATACGATATTCGGACAGACACAGCAGCAGGACGTCGTCGCCTTCGAAAGGTGTCTCAACAGTGTCTCAACTATGGGCAGCGCGTACAGTATTCTGTGTTTGAGTGCCGGGTGGACGATGTTGCGTTCGCTCGCCTTCGCGCAGGCCTAGAAGATATTGTCAATCCTCGAGAAGACAGCTTGCGCATTTATCGTATTGACACCAAAGTTACATGGACGCACGGAATTGACCGTT
>NZ_JBYCKN010000107.1:0-3834 GCF_057473405.1 Sulfobacillus sp. TH-112 | reverse complement strand
TACTGTGACAAATCTTTGTCGGGACAAGATGCGGCGCTCCAAAAGGCATCCAGAAGACCCGACGGACTTATTAGAACTGACCCAAGGCGTCGTCGATGACTCACCAATTATGTCAGATAGTGCATTGGTTCTAGAGGCTGTTATGCAACTTAATACGGCCGAGAGACAATGCGTTTTATTGTTTTACTATATGGACCGCAGTCTGAAAGAGACGGCCGATGTTCTGGGGGTTAGTGACCAAGTGGTAAAAACGCGCCTGTATCGGGCTAGACAGCATTTAAAGCCCATTCTCGAACCGGTGTGGGAGGAGAGCTCATTATGAGTCATGACACATACGATCGTGAGAAGCAAATTGGGGAGCTCCTCGATCGGGCATTGAGAGAAGAACAGGCACTCTATTTCCAACCGGCATGGCATCCTAAATATCGTGCCCAGCGTGCCAAACAGCGCTCTTGGCGTATTGCATTGGGAAGCGCTGCAGTATTAGCGATGGGACTTGCGGCATTGCCTCTGACCGTTCAGTTGCCTCAGGCGCACGGCTCGGTATCTAATCTCAATTTAGCCGCTATTCACCTACCTAAAGGCTTGACCCGCCAACTGTCTTTGGCAAGCGACAATAGTTACAGCGTTTCCAGCATGACGCCGGTATACGGAAGTTATCCGATCGCATCACCCACGGGGCATAACTTAATGGTTAATGGCAATTTTAGTCTTTCTAGTGCCTCCGGAAATTCGCTATCACTGTTGTTGAACAATCGCATGCAGGTTGAGGGGGGCATGCTGTTTAGTCACGGGGCCCCGGTGTATAGCTTTGAAGGTTCGTCACTAGCTGAGGGTACGGTGATTGCCCCCTCCGCTTCGGCGACTCCCGTCACAGGCACCTGGTATCAACGCGGAGATTCAGATATTAATACTGTATCCGCCGCCGGAAGTCATGTGTATGTGACTCGTGGTAATACATGGGCCGACTTGATGGGATATGGAAAGTATTATTGGATTAGTTCTCCAGGTTCACCACCAAGCACTACCCTAGATACGATTGCAGGTTTACCCAGTAATCCCAATCACGCCTTATTGGTCGAAGAGAGTCCATCTGGAGCCAGCCATGGCTATTTAACATCAAACGGCGGTCATACCTGGCGCACGTGGTCACTAGGCGCTCAATCGGTCACCAATTTAATAGCGATTGGCAATCGCTATTGGGCAATTTTGAATGGCACACTAGCATGGAGCGACAACGGCAGGCACTGGACCACTGCTCTCCCTCTCAATGTCAATAAGTGGCAGGTAGAAACCTATGCTGTGGACCCTGCCAATCCCGAGGTCATATCGGTGGCTCTCATCCCCATTTCCGGCGACGGCGTAGGACCCATATTGGAAACTCAGGACGGCGGCACGAAGTGGTCTGAAGTTCCCAATTTTCCCGCTATTGGGGCGGCTCCTAGTACTATGGTGATGACTCAAAACGGGGACATAGCCGCCTTAATTAATCTTGATGGACCGGTGATTATTCGATATAACGCCCAAACCCAACATTGGACCACATTTTCCGTTCCTGCCACGAAAAACAGCTTGGGACTAGGGCAACTAGCAGCAAGTCCCAATGGCGACCTGCTCTATGCGTCTCCTGGAGGACTAATTTATCAGTGGATCCGTCAGTCCCACCAGTGGTTATCCATTTCTCCGCAATCCGACATGGATGCGACAGGGTCCGCAGCCAATATCCTCGAAGCTATTGGCAACAATCAAGTGTTAGCCGGGTATCCAGGCGGTTGGTTCATTTTTTACGAATCGCCGGCACAAATCCAAACCCAGGGCCTAATCGCGCCGGCTGGGACAACCAATGGTAATAAGGCAAACAGTCGCGAGGATGTAGCCACCCGATAATCCCGTGTGTCCTCAATCTGGTGGTGCCGTGGCCTGATGGTATCTAAGCATCTCAATGAAGTGGCCACGCATTACCGCCTGACAGCACCTCACGATTGCACTTAAACGGTGCGCTGCCGATTGGATTTTTGTTAAGGTGGTCCGTCGAAAAGGGCCCAAAGCACGTCATGCCCCCTATGCTGTGCTCTCCCTTCGAAAGGTACTTCGAGGTGGTATCAATCCCGTAGTCCTCTGATGCCATGGCAGATTAATCACCGGATTTGTATGCGCGAAAGCATGAACGGTAACGATGGTCAAATCCTTATCTATGAGGCACCGAACACGGACTATGCCAGCTTCCGCGTATGCGGCGATAAGGTTTACCAAAAAAACAACTGCAACAGAGTCCCTAAGGGTGGCCGTCGGGCGATTGGACCAAAGCGTTTCTATCCCCCACCGTAGGAAGGATACGATATGATCTCTGCCAAGGTTCCCTAGACGGGCGATGCCTTATACCAGAAATCGCTCAGCCCGGTACCGCACTACCTACCACAAGAGACAAAAACAAAGAGCGCGCGACTTCTCATTTCTGTCGCGCACTCCTCGACACGGTCTTGATATAATGCCCAATCAAACCCGCTCTATAATGGTTGCGACCGCCATGCCCCAGCCAATACACATGGTGATGAGACCATAACGCCCGCCGGTTTGTTCCAGATGGTGCAGTGCGGTCAAGACTAGTCGCCCCCCAGACGCGCCCAATGGATGTCCAAGAGCAATGGCCCCTCCATGGGGATTGACGCGGTCCCAGTCGGGATGAAACTCTTCTCCCCAGGCTAGCACCACAGATGCAAACGCTTCATTAATTTCAATCACGTCGATGTCATGAAATGACAAATGAGCTTTTTCTAACACTTTATGGGTAGCGGGAATGGGGCCTGTGAGCATGATGACGGGATCGACTCCAACCACGGACATCGCCACAATTCTCGCACGAGGCTTAAGCCCATGTCGGCCGAGAGCATCCTCCGATGCCAACAGCAACGCCGCGCTCCCATCCGTAATTTGACTTGAATTGGCGGCGGTGATTCTCCCATCGGGTTTAAAGACGGGGCGTAGGCTGTGCATCTTATCTAGCGTGGTATCCGCTCTTGGTCCTTCGTCCTGGGTGATGGTGAGCACTCCGCCATTGGCATCATGGCTCTCTACGGGAAGTATTTCCTCCGCGAAATAGCCACTCGCTATGCCCGAGAGCGCGCGGCGGTGGCTCTCGAATGAAAAGGCATCTAACGCCTCACGCGACAAGTTCCACTTTTCCGCAATCATCTCTGCCGATAATCCTTGCGGAATAATGTTGTACTGACGTAATAGGTCATTACTAAATGTGGAGCCATCCGATCCCATGGGCACCCGCGACATGGATTCCACCCCGGCGGCAATGACCAAATCATGGACATCCGCACGAATCGCTTGGGCTGCTTGATTGACCGCTTCGAGACTTGATGCACACATGCGGTTAATCGCGACCCCCGGTACTTCCACTGGGAACCCGGCAATAAGCGGTGCAAGACGCCCAATATTAAACCCTTGTTCCCCGACCTGGGTTACGCACCCGAGGCGAACGTCCTCCACACTGCCGACGTCGACACCCGTTTTCCCCACTAAGCCCTTTAACGTCTGGGCAGCAAGATCGTCTGGACGCACTTGCGAAAGCCCTCCGTTACGACGCCCAAACGCCGTTCGAACTCCATCGACTATATACGCGTCTCGCATAGCCATCATCTCCTATCAGGAAGAGAATCGACCTCAACCGCCTATGGGGTCGAGGTCGTTGAACGTCGTAGAACCTAGGAAATAAGCGTTTGCAGTTTAAGCGCCATACTCATGTCGCCGGCCACTGAAAGTTTCCCACTCATAAAGGCACTCATTGGATTAAGGGACCCTTGCGCCAAGGCCTTAAAATCTTCT
>NZ_JBYCKN010000106.1:0-3636 GCF_057473405.1 Sulfobacillus sp. TH-112 | reverse complement strand
TCCGCGTTGACGAGCTCTGGCTGTGACTCCAATTGGCTATTGACCCGAACGACGCGACCGCCCGCAGGACTATACAAATCAGACACCGATTTCACGGACTCTATGACACCGACAGCATCGCCGGCTTGTACAACTCGCCCAACCTCAGGCAACTCCACAAACACCACATCCCCTAGCGACTCTTGCGCATAATCGGTAATCCCGACCTGTCCCTCGGGCGAAATCCATTCATGGTCTTTGGTGTAATGATAATTTTTGGGATAGTCCATCACAAATCAACCTCCAGATTTGGTGTTATCGTTCTACGGTGCCGATCTTCGATAAAACGGGGTTTTGACCACGGTGGCATTCAGCATGCGCTGACGCACCTGAACCAAAAGCGGTTGGCCGACTTTGGCATATCCCGGATCCACCAAGGCTAGTGCGATGGCTTGGTTTAAGGTCGGTGATTTGGTTCCCGAGGTCACGGTGCCAATGATTGCTCCACCCAAGGCGGAATAAAGAGGATACCCATGACGGGCAATGCCTCCCCCAACCTCAATCCCGACCAGGCGCCGAGTCAGTCCATGCTCCTTCACTTGCACTAACGCCTCTCGCCCAATAAAGTCTCCTTTGTCCCACTTGACAAACATCCCGAGGCCCGCTTCCAAGGGATTGATGGTCGGCGCGAGTTCATGGTCATACAAGGGAAGTCGCGCTTCAAGACGTAAGGTGTCTCGAGCTCCCAGCCCCACCGGGCCAATCCCCAACTGACACAATTGTTGCCACACGTCCAGAGTACTTTGCCACGGTATGTACAATTCAAAACCATCTTCCCCGGTATAGCCCGTTCTCGACACCCACACTTCAACATCGTTCAGAGATCGATATGCCGCATGATAATAAGCAATACTGTCGAGATCTTCCACGAGATGTGCCAAAGCATGGGTCGCTTTGGGTCCTTGCACGGCAATGAGACCAATCTCGCGACTAGCATTTTTTAGTTGTACTTCAGGGAATCGCTCTTTTTGCCGACAAACCCACTCCCAGTCGCCCTCGGTATTGCCAGCATTCACGACCATCAAAAACTGGTCTTCGGTCACTCGATAGATTAAAAGATCATCGACGGTTCCACCGTCGGGGTAACACATTGGGGTATATAGCGCTTGCCCTAGCGAGAGTTCAGACGGATGGTTGGTCACCAAATAATCCAGGAATGCGCCCGATTGATCACCGCGAACCCAAAACTCTCCCATGTGACTAACGTCAAACATGCCTACGTTGTCCCGCACCATCCGATGCTCGGTCATAATTCCATCATACTCAATGGGCATCAAATAGCCGCCAAATTCCATGACCTTCGCCCGGTGCTGGCGATGCCATTCCGTAATCGGAGTCTCCTTCATTGAGGCATCCCTTCCCCTTCCTCTGAATGATAACCCGTTCAAGCATCCGAAACAATCCGAAGAGCCTCTAAGAGATCACGGCCTTGCACTGCACGATTTAACTGTGGGTGCCCCAACTCCTCCAACAACACCCAGGTTAAACTGCTCTGGCGCGCTTTTTTGTCGCGGTGCAGCTGTTGCCAAAGAGCATCAAACGACACCTCAGGGACGGTCGTCGGCATTCCCCATCGCACCATTGTCTCGCGTGTGGACTGCCGCACAGCGGAAGAGAGTCCCAGCTTAATCTCCGACAGAGCGAGGGCCACGAGGCTACCAATTCCGACCGCCTCGCCATGAGTCAACGTACCGTACCCCAACAAGTTTTCCAGTGCATGGCCGACGGTATGACCAAAATTAAGATACATGCGCGGGCCCGACTCGAACAGATCTTGATTTACCACATCAATTTTAATCTTGGCCGTTTGTCGGATGACGTCGCGCCACACCGCACTGACCTCACATCGCGTACCAGTACTAGCTGGTAATGACAACGTCATCATGGTCTCGTATAATGGGCCACCTTGAATGAGACCCGACTTTAAAATTTCTCCCACTCCCGCTTGCCACTCCCGAAGGGGTAATGTGGTGAGAAATTGTGGGTCTATCAGTACACAGTCTGGAAGATGGAATGCCCCCAGCAAATTCTTTCCGTAGGCCGTGTTCACCGCCACCTTGCCACCGATGGCGGCATCGACTTGTGCCAAAAGCGTGGTCGGGATGGCGATCCAACGAAGTCCCCGCAAGTAGGTTGCCGCCGCATAACCCACTAAGTCGGTGAGCACTCCTCCCCCAAAGGCCACAATCACACTATCTCTGGTGGTTTCTTGGCGTGCGAGCCATTCATACACCACCTGCAAGGTGTCGACGTGCTTTTGTGCTTCGGACACCTCTAACCGTAATGTCGCTAGAGGGTGGAAGTGGGACGCCATTCGCGACGTCCACTCTGCCAATCGCGCGTCTGCGATGAAAAGCAGCTTTCCTTCATAGGCTCCCAACTGCTCCGTCCAGTCATCCACAAAGGAAATTCGCGACTCACGGATATCCGTGGCGGTAATCAGATAGCTCGTTTCCCTAACGTCCATGACTCGTCCGTCCCTCTCCCTTCCACCAATGCATAATGCGCTGGGCAATCTCTTCTGGGGTGAAATGTTCCCCGTCGATGTGCAAATTGGCCATCCCTTCATACAATGAACGACGCTCGTGCGACCGGCGCTGAAAGTCGTCCCATCCTCTCGACGCCAGTGGCCGTTCTTGGTCCTGACATCGGGCATATAGGGTCTCATCTGTCCCGTCCAGCCATACGGTGTAAAAGTGAGACCTGATAAGTCTGCGATTCTCCTCTGAAAGCACCACGCCGCCGCCGGTCGAGAGCACCATCGACGATGGTCCAGACGAGAGGGCTGTCATAACGAGATCGCTCAAGTATTGGGATTCATATTGCCGAAATCCACTTTCACCATACGTCTTAAAAATATCTGCAATGGACAGACGCAGCCGCTCCACGATTAACGCATCAAGGTCCACCATCTCCCACTCCATGACATCCGCGAGAACCCGAGCGACCGTGGATTTGCCGCTACCCATCATTCCAATCAGGCTTATTCCTTTAAAAGTCTCGTGCATACTGTTGCCAAAGTTCTAGTCGTGGTCGAATTTCCTCAATGCTGTCGCCGCCGAATTTGTCCATGACGGCATCTGCTAACACATGCATCATCATCGCCTCGCCAATGACAACGGCCGCGGGCACAGCCGTAACATCAGATCGTTCTACCGTCGCAAGAAAGGGTTCCTTACTTTCAATGTCAAACGATCCCAAAGGCGACATGAGCGTCGAGAGCGGCTTCATACCTACTCGCACCCTTAATGGCATACCAGTGGTAATTCCCCCTTCAAGGCCTCCCGCCCGATTACTGCGTCGGCTAAATCCTTGCCCTTTTTCCCACCATATGGCGTCATGCACTGCCGATCCCTGATGCTCCGACTGGTCAAACCCTGTACCTACTTCAACAGCCTTCATTGCTGGGATAGACATAAACGCCCCCGCAAGACTGGCTTCTAAACGACGATGCCACTCCACATAACTCCCCAGTCCCACTGGTAGGCCGAACGCCACAATTTCAAAGGTTCCGCCCAGAGTATCTCCGGCTTCTTTGGCGGCATCAATAGCACGCATCATTTGCTCCGCCATGGCGGTGTCTACCACGCGGACGGG